>JAEXBK010000059.1 GCA_023394035.1 Bacillota bacterium | reverse complement strand
ACATACGGTCTTAAAGGGCTTGCGGCTTATTCCAAGCATGCGAATGCTCTCTCTCATGATAGTGAAGATATTGACGAATTCATCCAAAAGGCACTTGCAAAGACTCTTGATGATAGCGTGACAGTTGATGAGCTTGTTAATTTGACTCTGGAAACAGGTAAGTTTGGAGTTGACGGTATGGCTTTGCTTGATGGAGCAAATACCGGAGCATACGGCAATCCTGAGATTACCAAGGTTGATATCGGAGTAAGAAACAATCCGGGAATCCTTGTTTCCGGTCATGATTTGAAGGATCTTGAACAGCTGCTTGAGCAAACAGAGGGTACAGGAGTAGACATATATACACATTCTGAAATGCTGCCGGCACATTATTATCCGGCATTCAAAAAGTATTCTCATTTTGCCGGCAACTATGGTAACGCATGGTGGAAGCAGAAGGAGGAATTTACAACTTTTAATGGTCCTATTCTAATGACCACCAACTGTATTGTTCCGCCTGCTGAAAGCTATAAGGGCAGATTGTGGACTACCGGAGCTGCAGGTTATCCGGGATGTCGCCATATTGAGGGGGAGTACGGTGAAGTTAAAAATTTCTCTGAAATTATTGCGCAGGCAAAAAAATGCTCTGCACCTCAAGAGATTGAGACAGGTAGTATAGTAGGCGGTTTTGCCCATGAGCAAGTATTTGCACTTGCAGACAAGGTAGTTGATGCAGTGAAGTCAGGCGCGATTAGAAAGTTTGTTGTCATGGCGGGCTGTGACGGAAGAATGAAGTCAAGGGACTATTATAGAGAGTTTGCGGAGAAACTTCCAAAGGATGTTGTAATCTTAACGGCCGGCTGCGCAAAATATAGATATAATAAGCTTGATTTAGGCGATATTGGCGGCATTCCGCGTGTATTGGATGCCGGTCAGTGTAATGATTCATACTCTTTGGCATTGATTGCTTTGAAGCTAAAGGAAGTATTTGAACTTAATGATGTCAATGACCTTCCGATCGCATACAATATTGCATGGTATGAGCAGAAGGCAGTTATTGTTCTTCTTGCACTATTATACCTTGGTGTGAAAAATATTCACCTCGGACCTACTCTTCCTGCATTCCTTTCTCCAAATATAGCCAAGGTTCTTGTCGATAATTTCGGTATTACAGGAGTGGGTGCTGTTGAAGATGACATGAAACTTTTCTTTGGAGAAGGTGCATAGGCACATATGAAGCTTGAAACAAAAACTCTCATATTTTAATTGTTGATAAGGCTTGGTAATAGGGTCTTCAAGAGGAAACCCTCGAGCTTTTCTTCAGGCGAATAGCATCATGCAATTAAAACTGAGTGAGGAACGCAACGTTTAGTGCTTAAAGAATAAGGGAGTATTGAATAGTGAACATGGGTAAAAAATCTAAAATAAGAATTACTATCACGGATCGCAGAGGAAAGTTTGGATGTCATCGAGGTCATAAAGTCGGAGATACATTTGATTTTGATACTCAGCGTGGAAACCTTTGCCCAATGGCAATGCATTGTGCATTTCCTTATATAGATATTTTAAGATATGGGGGTTCTATTCCCGGACAATCAGAGGGTACAGCTGAGTTTTGCTGTTCGGATGCAGATGTTGTTATGGTGTTTAAAGCAGAGTTGATAGACTAACTGCCTAAGACAGGAATATTAAGTTACAGTAAACAAAATGCCCGAAGGGCAACCGGATTGATTTCCGGTGCTTCGGGCATTTTTTCGTTTTGATTAATTTGGCCTGCCAATTTATTCGTGTCTGAGTGCTTCGATAGGGTCGAGGTTTGCCGCCTTGTGTGAAGGCAATATACCGAAGACGATACCGATCATCATCGAGAAGATAACTGCGAAGAATGCTGCAGGCCAGCTTATGGCTACAGGTGCTTCGTTTATCTGCGATATCAGCTCGGCAAGAATTATTCCGGTGATTACGCCGATTACACCTCCCGTAAATGTAAGCACTACGGCTTCCGTAAGGAACTGAATCATGATTGCCTTTTTAGGAGCGCCGATGGCTTTTTTGAGACCGATCTCGCTCGTTCTTTCCGTTACGGAAACGAGCATGATGTTCATTACGCCTATGCCGCCTACGAGCAGCGATATGCCTGCGATCCATATGAGCATCGTATTTGTACTCTTGCTGAGCTGTTGGATCTCGCGCGCCTTTTCCATGAGATCGCGCGCTTTGTATTTGATGTCACTTCCTTCGCTGATGTTGGCGTTGAGGATTTTTTCGGCAGCCTTGCCGATCTTTGTCATATCCTTTGTGTCAGCAGCCCTGATTACGACATTCTGAGGCTCGTCATACTGATATATGACAGGCCATGCGCTTTCGGGAATGAAGACCTTTCCTGACTTATCCTGGTTATATGTGTAGTATTCGTCGAGCGTGTTTATTTCAGGCTCAAATTCCTGCTTTTCGACAGCTACGCCGATCACCTTGAACGGTTCACCCTTGATTTCGACAGTCTTACCTATCGGATCATCGTTCTGGAAGAGGGCGGTGAGGCTGTTTTTGTCGAGTACGCATACTTTGGCAAAGCTTTTGATATCACGCTCACTTATTGAACGACCGAGCTTGATTGTAAGACCTGATGCGGCGAAATATTTTGTGTCTATGCCGCATATCGAGCCGCCGCGCAATGCGTTGTTAAGTCTGAATACACCTTCGTAATCCTGCCTGTTTCTGTATATCGAAATCATTGTGGCGTTTTCGATTGATGCGAGCTCTGCAGCCTGTTCAGGGGTGATTTCCTTTATACCCTGAGGTATACCGCCGGAAAAATCATATTCCCAGTCACCCTGCGTAAGACGAACATTGACGTTATTTGTGCCTGATCCGATAAGGTTTTTCTGTATCTGCTGGTTCGTTCCCTGTATGGTCGATACGATAGCGATAATTGCCGCTATACCTATGATTATTCCGAGCATAGTCAGAAATGAACGGAGCTTATGTGAAAATATTCCTCTAAAGGACAATCTGATATTTTCTCTCATAAATCAGCCCTCCATTCCTTCAGCAAACTTTGTTTTAGCGCCTTCTTTACTGCCTGCGCCGTAAGGGAAGGCGATTGAATCTTCCATGGTGATGCCTTCGAGCACTTCGGTTACCTCACCGAAAAAGATTCTTCCGCACTTGATGTATTGTTTTTGGAGCGTTCCGTTATTGTCCTTCATTACATATGAACCTTTGGAATCATTGCGTATATACGCATTCGACAGGAATATGCCTTCTGATTCGCTTGAGGTATTTATCGGCGAAAGCTGTACATATCTTCCCGGTTCGAGGTCGGTAGCTTCGTCAAGCTGTACGGTAAAGCCGTAGTGGGAAGCATTCGGATTGCCTGAGCCGTAATAATAGCCTTGCTCGGAAGGGAAATTATCAACGGATATTACTTTACCTGTGTAGGTATTGCCGTTCTCAAAATTCGTTGCCATTATCTGCTGTTCAGGCTGTACCCTGTCAAGCATGAGCTCGGAGACATTGCCTTTGACAAATGCTCCGTTCCCGGCATCTACCCTCAGGAACGGCTCACCGTTCTGGGGCGGCGAAGACGGACTTGATACGATGCTTACAACACCGTTGTTCTTTGCGTAGACCACACCGTCCTCCATCTCTGATTTGAGTCTTTCGAGAGCGAGCATTGCGCGGCGGAGATTAAGGTCGAGGTTTTTAATCTCGAGCTGTTTCGCGGTTATCGCCTTAGAAAGCTCCTGCCTTGTGAGTCCTTCGGGTTGAATAGGGGCTTCAGGCGTTTCTTCAGGTTCAGGCGTATCAATAGGCGATTCCGGAGTTTCTTCCGATGTACGCGATATTACATACCATGAATCATCGTCTTTGACTTTTTTTAGGTTATTTGTTGTAAAGGTCCAAGATGCGATGAGCTCGCCGTCCTTTGTGTTGTCTTTTCTTATCTCTATTACAGCATATACACCCGGAAGCTCGGCTCCGATTCGGTTGAAGAATGAACCGTATACCATGCCGTCTTCGGTGACGAGGTATCTGTAAGGATTTGTGATAGAACCCGGCTTATCATCCTCAGATGCAGGTACGAGATGGAATTTCTTTGCATTGTCGGCATTAAGATAGTTCCATGCTTCACCTGTCTGAATCTGCTTACCCGGTTCAGGCTTCTTAGGCTTTTCCTCCTTTTTCGGCTCCGGTTTAGGTTCGGGTATAGGAGCCGGATCCGGAATCGGTGTGGAGTTCTCAAGCTTGTGAAGCTCTGTCTGTGCATTTTCGAGGCTGTTCTTTGCTTTGAGGACTTCGAGTTCCTTAAGCTTGGAGGTGAGCTCCTGCGATGAAATATCAAAGCTCATAAGGGCATCGCCCTTCTTCACGCTCTGTCCTTTCGTTACAAAAACTTCGTTTACGACCTGGGTACTTTCGAGTCTGACTGTCTGACTGTCGCTGTCCGATACCATCCCGTCCATTGAAAGCGGATCTTCAAAGAAGCCTGAATTCAGAACGCTCACAGGTGTTACATCAACCGTTACGGATCTTGATTTCAGGAACTTTGCCCCGAAGAAGCCGCATATCAAAACAAAAGCGGAGGCGGCAGCGATGATTATTACTTTCTTTTTTTTCATGCGCCTGCTCCTTTCCCGGCATCATCAAAGAGCTCGCCGTCAATTATGCGTACTGTCTTTTTGGCGTGTGCCGCAACATTTGCATCGTGAGTGATCATTATGATGGTCACTCCGTCTTCGTTAAGAGCCTTAAAGAGCTCCATGACCTGCGCACCGCTTGCCTGATCAAGAGCACCGGTCGGTTCATCGGCAAGGAGTATTCTCGGATCGTTTATCATAGCTCTCGCTATAGCGACCCTCTGCTTCTGACCGCCCGAAAGCTGTGAAGGAAGAAACGAGCATCTGTCCGAAAGACCGACTCTCGCCAGAGATTCGGCGGCACGTTTTGACCTTTCGCTGCGTTCAACCCCTGCATATATCAAAGGCAGCGCGACATTGTCAAGCGCACTTTCCTGAGCAAGAAGCTGAAAGGTCTGAAAAACAAAGCCTATCTTGTGAAGTCTTGCTTCTGAAAGCTCCTTTTCGCTTAAGGCTGATATATTTTCACCGTCAAGCATGTATGTTCCGCTGTCTGCGCGATCGAGGCATCCAAGTATGTTCATGAGTGTTGATTTCCCCGAACCGCTCGGTCCCATTATCGCAACATAATCGCCTTCGGCAACGCTGAGGCTTACGTCCTTGAGCACAGGAACCGCAAGCTCACCTTCACCGTAGCTTTTGTATATTCCTTTTAGTTCTATCATTCCGCATCTCCCTCGGAAGGCTCTGATACCTTCATTCCTTCTTTAAAAGTTTCGTCAGGCCATGTAACAAAATCATCCTTGGAGAGCCCGCTTTTTACTTCTACGGAGAATGTCTCTTCGTTTACTTCTCCGAGCTCTACATCCTTTTTGATCAGCTTGCCGTTCTTTGATGACCACACAAAGGACTTGCCGTTTTCGTCGGTGACAAATAAGCTCATATCAAGCCAGAGCCCTTCCTTAGGAGGAGCGACCTGACCTTCCGAAACAGGTTCAATGAATACATGCTGACCGAGCATGAGATCTTCTGTGCTGTCAAGAGTAATATAGAACGGGTAGACCGAAGATTTCTCGGAACCCTCGGAGCTGCCGCCTGCAAACATGTCTTCGTTATGGCGTTCCGACTGAGGCTCGGTTTCTATATTGCTGATGCTGCCGCCCCATGTCTTTGATTCATCAACGCGTGAGCGGATTATCACCTTTTGACCCTTTGTGATAAAGGATATGGACTGCTCGCTGACCTTGCCCTTTACCCTGAATTCGCCTGTTTCCGTAATTGAAACTATAGGAAGCTCGGCTCCGCTTTGGTCAGTACCGCCGTCGTTTACTTTTTTGACGACGCCTTTGATCGTTGATTTGACTATGGACTGATCTATTTCCTTCTGGAGCTTTGCTATTTCAGCCTGCTTCTGGCGTATTTCGAGATTTTTTTCTTCGATCTGAAGCTGAATTTCCGTAGTCTGCTCGGATGATCTCAGTACGGCTATTTCGTTGTTGAGACCCTCTATGTCGAGATTTGCGGAAGCAATGTCGTTTTCGGAATGTGAAACATTGTATTTGAAAAGCGGAGTGCCCTTTTCGACGCTGTCGCCCTCTTTGACATAGATAGTCTCGATAGGCTTATCAGACGACTTCTTGAAGTTCATTAGCTTCTGAGCCTCTACGACTCCGGAGAAGCGGTCTGTGCTTATAAGCTGCTCGCCTGTGAGCTGCGCTACCTTCTGCATATATATGGTATTTTCACCGTCGCCGGATGAGCGTCCTCTTAAAAGGAAAAAGATGCTTGCCGCAGCAATGCAGGCTAATGCAACTATTGCTATAGCCATTTTTTTCTTTTTTGTCATAATTACCTTCTTTCTGAGCTTGGCATACAATTTTAGTAAGCAATATCTAATTACCTTCTCTAAATTATGACAAAATTTGCAAACAGTGTCAACAAAAAGGGCTCTCCGAAGCGTGCGGAGAACCCTTAATTTTTTATTAATTTTTTTTAAGAAAAATTTAGCCGAAGTATCTCTTGTGGAGTGCAGCAAATGCTCTGCCGTGGCGAGCTTCGTCTCTTGCCATCTCGTGAACTGTGTCGTGGATAGCATCAAGGTTAGCTGCCTTAGCACGCTTAGCAAGATCTGTCTTACCCATGCATGCTCCGTTTTCAGCGTCTATTCTGAGCTCAAGGTTCTTCTTTGTGCTTGGTGTTATGACTTCGCCGAGAAGCTCTGCAAATCTTGAAGCGTGATCAGCTTCTTCCATTGCGGCTGTCTGGTAGTAAAGTCCGATTTCAGGATATCCTTCACGGAAAGCTACTCTTGACATAGCAAGGTACATACCTACTTCTGAGCATTCTCCGTTAAAGTTAGCTCTTAAGTCTTCCATTATATCTTCGCTTGATCCCTGAGCAACGCCTACAACGTGTTCTGCGTCCCAAGTCATTTCACCTTCCTGCGCAACAAACTTTTCCTTTGGTGCCTTGCAGATAGGACATGCTTCCGGAGCTTCAGGACCTTCGTGAACATAACCGCAAACTGAACAAACCCATTTCATAATCATTTTCCTCCTGTAATAATAAAGTTTTTTATAATCATATTAAAGTGCTTCTATCGAAGCGTAACTATAATATACCACATGATTTTGAATTCTAAACGCACCGAAAAAATATCCATCAAAAGTATCGCACAAAAGCTTTCAGCTCAGCTTTCGTCAATGAGAATACCGAGGTCTCTGAGCTCCTTTGCAATCATATCAAAGATTTCGCGGTCCTTGCATCCGATGTGGTGTATATGGTACCCGTCTGAAAGAAAACTCAGCGGCTTATCGGCACTCTTCTGTTTTTCCATGTAAAGCTTCACATCATATCTTGTGGAAATATTAAGCGGACCGATCAGCTCTCCGAATATGCTGTGCTCTATAGCGACATCTATACATGTGCCGCCGTAATCTACTATTGTATTAAGCTCCGCCTCAGCCTGAAGCTGATCGTGCCTGCAAACTATGGTGCCGATAAAAGGAAAGTCTTCCTTATTGCCGTCTTCCAATATATATCCGCGCGGTGTTGCATCAATCCTTATGCCTGATGCTCTGAGGATTGATACGTCTCCGACTATTACCTGCCTTGAAACATTAAATTCGCTTGCGAGCACCGAAGCGGATACGGGAGTGCCTGATGCACTGAGCATTTGAAGTATCTTTTTTCTTCTGTCTTTTGCGTTCATGTCATACCTCCTGATTGACCGCATTATATCACATGATCGGTATACAGACAATAAAAATGCAAGTGTCTTGACATAGGTCTTTACATATATTACAATCAACACGGCAATTTAATTTTTGTAGCAATAGGGAGAAAGAATGGAAAATAAAACAACACATGCGGCAAAGGGCTTCTTTGCCAGAAAAAACATAGTATTCTCAGGAAAGCGATACCTTCAGGATGCGCTTTCCGCAATGGCTCTCGGCCTGTTTGCTTCGCTCCTCGTAGGCCTTATAATCAAGACGGCAGGACAGCAGTATATGGTTTTCTTCGGTGAAAACGCGGCGGCAAAATTCTTTGTTGACATGGGCGGCAAGGCTATGGAGATGATGGGCGCATCAATAGGTGTGGCAGTTGCATGGGGACTTCAGGCACCGCCTCTTGTCATGTTCACAAGTGCTATAACGGGTATGCTCGGTGCGGCACTCGGCGGACCGGCAGGTTCATTCATTGCAGTTGCGATAGGCGCAGAGTTCGGCAAAGCCGTCTCAAAGGAAACAAAGGTGGATATAATAGTTACTCCGGCGGTGACGCTTTTGATGGGCGGTATTTCGGCTGTACTTGCAGGACCTGCAATCGGAAAGCTGATGTCGGGACTCGGCCAGGTAATAATGACGGCAACAGAATGGCAGCCGTTCTTCTTCGGAATAGTTATTGCAACTATCGTAGGACTTGCACTGACCGCGCCTATTTCGAGTGCGGCTCTCTGCATAATGCTTGACCTCTCGGGACTTGCGGCAGGTGCTGCTACTGCAGGCTGCTGTGCACAGATGATAGGCTTTGCTGTAATAAGCTTTAAGGATAACGGAGTCGGTGGACTGTTTGCTCAAGGCATAGGTACTTCGATGCTTCAGATATCAAATATAGTAAAGAACCCTTGGATTCTCCTTCCGCCTACACTTGCAGGAGTAATCACGGGACCTGTAAGCACGGTGATATTCAAGATGACGAACAACCCACTCGGTGCAGGTATGGGAACTTCGGGACTCGTAGGTCAGATCGGTACATTTACGGATATGGGCTTTAATGCTCATTCCGTAACAGGCGTAATCCTGATTGCATTCGTTCTGCCTGCGATTCTTGCACTCATATTTGACAGGCTCCTAAGAAAAGCAGGAAAGATCAAAGACGGCGATTACAAGCTGCAGGTATAGATGGGTCGAAAGCTGCAATGTGTATTGCGATTGAGGACTTGCGATAGCCATTAGACAATCAAAAACAGATACAGAGTGAACAGCGTATCATTTTTCTATAAAATAGTGCATAAAATATTTTTAGGCATTATTTTATTGGGAATATCTACGGAAGTGGCGGATTTCAAAGAATGCGTAGATATTATGACTTTTTTTCATGCATAATCCGGAATTATACATGAAAATAATTGAAATAGATACGGACTGAATACTAGGCACTTGGCGAGTTTTAAGGTGGCTGTAGTTACCGTATTCATCCCGCAAAAATAAAACTTTTTTAAGTTTGCGAAATATGATAATGTGAATGAGGAATGACTGTGCGTATATGCAAGGCTTTTGCGAGATAAGGAAATAATTGATCTAATATCTATACTGCCTTCTATTACAATTATAAATAATAGCTTTAAGGTACTCCGCGTACTTAGAATGGTAAGGGCGCTTCGAGTTTTTCGTGTGTTCAAAATTGCACGATATTCGAAGAGCCTTGAAATTATCGGCAATGTATTAAAAGCATCAAAACAATCATTGCTGGCTGTTTGTGCATTAGCAGGAGGATATGTTACCGTATCGGCTCTTATCATTTATAATGTGGAACCGGACTCTTTTAGAAATTTCTTTGATGCCATTTACTGGGCAACAATTTCGTTAACTACCGTGGGTTATGGCGACATATATCCGGTTTCAACTGCGGGTAGAATAATTACCATGATTTCTTCTGTTTTTGGCATAGCTATAGTTGCATTGCCAGCAGGTATAATAACTGCCGGATATATGAGCGAAATTAAAGAACAAAATTGTAATGATGGAAATGACATGGAACAATCTGTACGAAAGAGTATTTAACATGCGGGAACATTTTATAAACAAGTACATTTCATATAGAGTTGAAAAAGAAAGCGTAAGGCACGAATCGGTATGCAGATTGAGTCAAGATGACAAAGAAGAAATATGTATGGAGATCAGCAAAAAGACGAGACTTATGACTTTGATTTTCGGCCTTATAATATTTATGCCTGCATGGTTCTTTTTCATACGCCATATGTTTATGACACAGGAAGAGAATCCCTTTGCACGATGGTTGGTCGATACAATGAACGGCATCAATGCCGGAATTCAAGGGAGCTGGGGACATGGCATGACAGGAAAAAGAGCATTGATTTTCAGGCTGTTTTTTCGGGCACTTCCGATCATCGCTATGATAGCTGTTCCGGTGGTTTCGTTCATGCTTATTACGGTAAATATATTGTTAAAAAGAAAAATCAAAAGCATCAGCGACACAGGCATGTAGGCATGCAGTAAATCCACAGCTTGCAGATGTTGCGGGTGTTTGACAAATATTGTATAATCAAAGTGTTGGAGATGCGATATCAACGTATCATTAAGCGATAAACATTACATAAGGAGAAAAGAAATGAAAGAAAAAATTAATGCCGCACTGGATCAGATCAGACCTATCCTTCAGAGAGACGGCGGAGATATAGAATTTGTAGACGTTACAGAGGACAATATCGTAAAGGTACGTCTTCAGGGACATTGTGCAGGCTGCCCGGGTGCGCGTATGACGCTCAGCAATGTGGTAGAGCAGGTTTTGAAGAACGAAATGCCTGAAATCAAAGGCGTAGAGGCGGTGGACTGATACCGATGAAGGACTATATAGCTATAATAGAAAAGAACATGCCGGAGCAGATTGAGTTTCTGCAGAAGCTGATACGCTGCAACAGTGAGGCGGCTGCGGAAGCAAAGGGTCCAAACGGCGAGGTTTATCCTTTCGGACAGGGAGTACAGGACGCATATAAGCTGACGGAAGATGCGGCACGCGAAATGGGATTCGGATTCCTCAACGCCGATAATTACGGCGGCCATATAGAATTTCCGTCAGGCAAGGCAAATGCAAAGAAAATGGGGATTCTTGGGCATCTCGATGTCGTTCCTGCAGGAACAGGCTGGAGCTTCCCTGCTTACAGCGGTGAGGTTGAGGACGGATACATTTACGGTCGCGGAACGACAGATGACAAGGGTCCTGTAGTTGCGGCACTGTATGCAATGAAGGCTCTCAAGGAAGCCGGTTTTGAACCGTCGGCCGACATAAGACTTATAGTAGGTCTTGATGAGGAAACAAACTGGTACGGCATGGATTACTACATGGAAAAGGTCGGAAAGCCGGATTACGGCTTTACACCGGACGGAGACTTTCCTGTTGTACATGCGGAAAAGGGCATACTTACCTTTGACATAGTGCGCAAGCTCTCCGACAAAAAGGCGGGCGGCCTTGAACTAAGAAAGCTTGAGGGCGGCTCGGCGGCAAATATGGTTCCGGAGCACGCAAGGGCAGTTGTAAACTCTGACTCAAATGCGGTTTACGATGAGATAAGAGATATAGCTGCGGCCTTCAAAGAGTCACATAAGAGCATAAACGGAACGGAGCCTAAGATATCGGTCAAGGGCGTAGGCAAGAGCCTCGAAATCTCTGTAGAAGGAAAGTCGGCTCACGGAGCACATCCGCAGCTTGGACTGAATGCAATATCGGTTTTGATGGGGCTGCTCGGACAGTTAAATTTCGGAAACGACGAAGTCAACGACTTTATCGGCTTCTATAACGATCATATCGGATATGACTTGAACGGCGAGCGTATCGGATGCGCACTGAGCGACGATGTATCTGGAAAGCTCACACTTAATGTGGGAGTAGCTGCTTTTGATAAGCAGGCGATCACGCTGACGGTGAACGTAAGATACCCGGTTACTCATAACGAAGAGGAAGTATACGGCGGAATTATTCCGGTTACGGACAAATACGGAATGGGTGTCGTCAAGCATTCGAGCCAGGATCCGATCTATCTTCCTGTTGACAGTCCGCTTATCAAGACATTCATGGATGTTTACAGGGAATACACGGGAGACATGGAGCACGGTCCTATGGCAATAGGCGGAGGTACATACGCACGCTCAATGAGCAACTGCGTAGCTTTCGGGGCACTGTTCCCGGGAGACCCTGACCTCATGCACCGGAGAGATGAGCGTCTGTCACTCGAAAAATTCGAGACTATGACAAAGATATATGCCGAAGCGATATACAAGATAACTCAGGAAGGATTTGAGCTTTGATAAAACGCGAGCTGCGTATTTCTTCCGAAGAGGATGCCGGGAAATTCGGCATTGAACTTGCGGAGTCACTTATGCCGGGAGATATAATCGCAATGATAGGCGATCTCGGAACCGGCAAAACCACACTTACAAAATATATAGCAAAGGGGCTTGGGATCAGTGAGGTGATAACAAGCCCTACATTTACTATTGTAAATGAATACAGGAGCGGAAGGCTGCCTCTGTTTCATTTCGATGTATACAGGCTTGAGGATTCGGCTGAGATTTTTGAGACCGGCATCGAAGAGTATTTTTATATGAACGGAGTCTGCATCGTGGAGTGGGCTGATATGATAGCAGAGCTGCTGCCGGATACAACCAAATGCATCTTTATTGAGTATGGTGACAAGGAAGGAGAGCGGATATACAAATGTACATTTTAGGTATTGAAACGACGGGACCGCTCGGATCGGCAGCTCTTGCGGATGAGCACGGCAACACGGAAATGCTGCTGACCTCGGAGCCGATGAGCCACCTGCGCGAAATATCGTCAAACATAGACAGGCTCATCAAATCGGCAGGGATATCGCCTAAAGACATAACCGCTGTTGCTGCGTCAATAGGACCGGGGTCATTTACGGGAATAAGGATCGGAGTGACTACGGCAAGGACATACGCACAGGCACTTGGAATCAAGTGCATACCCGTTTCATCGCTTGAGGTATTCAGGCAGAGATGTTCGGAGGATAATAAGGTTGCCGCAATATTTAACGCAAGAAGAGGTCAGGTGTACGGTGCGCTTTTTGCCAATGACGGAAGCGATATATTGGAGCCGGGTGCATACATGCTTGATGATGTGAAGCACGCAGCCGAAGGCTTTGATGATGTCGTATGGTACGGAGACGGTACGGATGCGTATGCAGAGCTTCTTGACGGATCAAAAACGGCGCCGGAATCAGAGAGATATCAGACGGCGGAGATGGTATGCCGTGCTGCTTTTGATAAATACAAAGAAGGCAAACTCGTTTCGTACGAGGAGCTTATGCCTGATTATATGAGAGCTGCCGAGGCCGAGCAGAAGCTCAAAGACGGGACGCTCGCAAAGATGCGCGCAGCAAAGATGGCGAGGTTTTTAACAAAATAATTATGGGTGAACTTATAATAAGAAAAGGCTTGAGCAACGATATAGACAAGATATTCGAGCTTGAGCAGCTATGCTTTACATCGCCTTGGACGAGAGAGATGATAAGGCGCGATATAGAAGAAAACAGGTTCGGCACATATATAGTCGCTGAGCTTGACGGTAATATAGTCGGATATGTGGGCTTTTGGTCGATAGTTGACGAGTGCCAAATCGTCAATGTTGCGGTTTCGCCGGTGCTGAGAGGTCAGCGTATAGGCACATTCCTTGTCGATACTGTAATATCTGCAACAAAGGACGCAGGTATAAAGAGATGGACTCTTGAGGTGCGCGCCGGGAACGAGGCGGCGAAGGCTTTGTACAGGAAGCTTGGATTCGTAGACGATGCAGTTCGCAAGGACTATTATGACGACCCGAAAGAGGATGCTATACTGATGAGCAGGGGAGAATGATGAAGGACGGCAGATTTCTTACATTTGCAATTGAATCAAGCTGTGATGAGACCGCAGCGGCGGTTATAGCCGACGGGCGTTTTATCGTGTCGAATGTTATAAGCTCACAGATAGACATTCATACGAAATACGGCGGAGTCGTTCCCGAAATAGCTTCACGCCATCATGTTACAAATATCAATGCGGTGATAGACAAGGCGCTTGCCGATGCAGGCGTCACCTTTGATGATATAGATCTTATAGGGGTTACGAACGGTCCCGGACTTATAGGCGCACTTGTAATAGGCGTTGCGGCGGCAAAGGCTATTTCTGCGGCAAGGGGAATTCCTATCGTGGGAGTAAATCACATGTACGGTCATGTCAGCAGCAATTTCATATCATTTCCGGAGCTTGAACCTCCGTTCATAAGTCTCGTCGTTTCAGGCGGTCATACGAACATAATAGAGATGCAGGACTACACTTCATGCCGTGTAATAGGCTCGACGCGCGACGATGCCGTAGGTGAGGCATATGACAAGGTGGCAAGGGTCATAGGACTCGGATATCCGGGCGGTCCGAAGATAGACAATATCGCAAGACAGGGAGATCCGGAGGCTATACACTTTAAGCGCATATATCTCGGCAAGGATGAATTTGATTTCAGCTTCAGCGGACTTAAAACCGCTGTGCTAAACTACATAAATACAGAACGCCAGGCAGGAAGAGAAATCAAGCCGGCGGACGTTGCAGCCGGCTTTCAGGAAGCCGTGATAGACGTTCTCGTAGAAAAAGCAGTGAGCGCTGTCAAAGCTTCGGCGGGCAATCGCCTCGTTCTGGCAGGCGGTGTTGCAGCAAACAGCAGGCTTAGGGAAGCACTGAGCCAAAGGTGCAATGCGGAAGGAATAGAGCTTTTCCTTCCGGAGAAGAGCCTGTGTACCGATAATGCGGCAATGATAGGCTCGGCAGCATATTTCAAATACAAAAGATTCGGAGCGGACGATCTGCTTATAGACGCATTTGCGGATATGCCGTTCTGATATTACTTACGGAGGACAAAAAATGATCATTTTATCCGCTTCCGAAATAGGCAAAAGCTACGGAACGGATGTGATTTTGGAAAATATTTCTTTTCACATCAACGAAGGTGACAAGGTAGGAATAATAGGCGTAAACGGTGCCGGTAAATCAACGCTCCTTAATATATTGACGGGAGAGCTTTCTCAGGATACCGGTTCGTTTTTTATTGCAAAGGATACAACGGTGGGATATCTGCGCCAGCGCGATTCCTTTGATGACGACAAAACCGTTATCGAAGAGGTTGACGATATTTTTTTCGGACTTGCCTCAATGGAAAAGGAGATAAACGAGCTTTCGGAGCTGATTGCACGCTCTGACGAATCGGAGCACGATGCACTCTGGAAAAAGCTAAACGCTCTGCAGCATGAGTTTGAATCGAGAGGCGGATATACTTATAAGAGCGAAATAAACGGCGTGCTTTCGAGCATGGCGTTCGGTGAAGAGTATTACGACAGACCTACGGGCTCGCTTTCGGGCGGAGAGAGGACGAGGCTTGCTCTTGCGTGCCTTTTGCTTAAGAAGCCGGATTTGCTTTTCCTTGATGAGCCTACGAACCACCTCGACATAGGAACTCTCAAATGGCTTGAACAATACCTGAAATCATACAAGGGTACGCTTGTGCTCGTATCGCATGACAGATATTTTCTCGATCAGGTCGTCAACAATATTTTTGAGCTCTCAAATCACAAGATGGCGTGCTATCGGGGAAATTATTCGGAATACGCCGAAAAGCGCAGGGCTCTCAGGGAAGCGGCATTTAAGGCGTATGATAAACAGCAGGCTGAGATAAAACGCCAAGAAGATCTGATAAGACGCTACAAGGAGCGCGGTACGGAGAAGCTTGCAAAGCGTGCGGCATCACGCGAAAAACGCCTTTCCCACATAGAACGCGTTGACAAGCCGACAGGCGAAAACAAGAAGATAAGGATTAACTTTCATCAGGATCTGCAGAGCGGAAACGACGTTCTGATAGGAGAAGGCATCAGCAAAAGCTTCGGTACTCGCGAGCTGTTCAAAAATGCGAGCTTTGATATAAAGCGCGGAGAGAGCATATGCATAGTAGGTCCTAACGGAATAGGGAAAACGACTCTCCTTAAGATAATGATGGGTCATGCGGAAGCGTCTTCGGGATATATCAAACAGGGCTTCAATACGGAATTCGGATATTACGATCAGGGGCAGCAGCTGCTTGACGATTCTCTTACCGTTATGGATGAGATCCATAACGAATACAGGCGTTATACGGACGGCGAGATAAGGGGAATACTCGGAAGATTCCTTTTTACGGGAGACATGGTTTTCAGGAGCGTAGGCTCCCTGTCAGGCGGAGAAAAGGCAAGGCTTGCATTACTTAAGCTTATGATGAGCGGTGCGAATGTTCTCGTGCTTGACGAGCCGACAAACCACCTCGATATAGAATCAAAAGAAGCCTTCGAGGATGCACTTTTTGATTATCCGGGAACGCTGATTACTGTTACGCATGACAGATATTTCCTGAACAAAATTCCTGACAGGATATTTGAGCTTGAGCACGACGGCATTACCGAATATCTCGGCAAATACGATTATTACGTAGAGAAAAAAGAAAGCATCAAGTCGGGCGTTTCATATCTCAGAGAAATGAGAGAGGAAAATGCACCATCATCAAAGCTTTCGGCGGCGGAGGAACGCGAACGCAAGAAAAGGCTTGAGGCGGAGGAACGAAGACAGCGCCGGGAAAAGGAGAGGCTCGAAAAGCTTATAGAGGATATCGAAGAAGAAATAGGCGCCCTCGAAAAAGAGCTGTGCGATCCTGATAACTTTGCGAATTACGAGCTCCTTGCATCTTTGTCGGAGCGCATTGCAGCTCTTAAATCGGAGCTTGAAGACACATACGAAGCGTGGTCTTTGATGGTAGATTGACAATACCGCTATTTTGAGTTATTCTTAACTTACTAAAATTAAAAAGATTTGCCATAACGGAAGCCGGTGTAAAGCCGCTCAGTCCCGCTACCGTGAACCTCATTCCAAAGTGAGTAAGACGGATACGTTGGGCAGGTCTGTTCTGCGAGGACGGAAAATATGAACCCGCATACGGTGTGAATCGTGTGCCGGAGCTGTTTGCCTGCGCCTTCCGCAGGCTATTTTTGTTGGAGGGCTCATTCAAATATGAAAAAAAAGATAGGTAAGCGACTTATTCAGTTTATACCGGTATTTCTGGGGATAACATTTCTGTCGTTTGTGCTGATGGCAATAGCACCCGGGGATGCGGCTGCGGCAAGACTTTCGGCAGGAGGAACGACTCCGAGCCCCGAAGCGGTAGAAGCGATGAGAGTCCAGATGGGTCTCGATAAACCGATGATAGTTCAGTATCTTACATGGCTGCTCAGTCTGATAAAGGGAGATATGGGAATATCGTTTGCAAACGACCTTCCCGTAGCCTCAAGGATGATGACCGCTCTTCCTTATACTCTCAAAATGGCGGGATCTTCTATGATACTGACACTTATAATATCAATACCTCTCGGGATCTATACAGCGGTCAAAAAGGACAAAGCTCCGGATTATATAATAAGGTTTTTTACATTCATAGGTAACTCCCTTCCGAATTTTATAATAGCTATAATTCTGCTTTACATATTCTCGGTCAAGCTTCAGCTCATACCTATTCTTGCGACAAAGACGATCAAAGGAATGATACTTCCGGCTTCGACTTTGGCTCTCGTAATGTCATCGAGATATATAAGGCAGGTGCGTGCCGCCGTACTCGACGAGCTGAACAAGGACTATGTGGTAGGAGCAAGAGCAAGAGGTATTTCGGAAAGAAATATTCTGTACCGAAATGTTCTTAAGAACGTAATGATAACGGTAGTTACACTTACAGGAATCTCGATAGGATCGCTGCTCGGCGGAACGGTCGTTGTTGAGACTATATTTAACTGGCCGGGACTTGGAGAAATGGTTATGAAGGCGATTTCTGCGAGAGATTATCCGGTAATTCAGGGTTTTGTGGTTTGGATGGCTATAATATATACGCTTGTAAACATAGTTACAGATTACTCATACACCGTTTTTAACCCGAAGATAAAGGAAGTTTAGGAGCGCTCATGAGAAATAGAAAGATAAACAAAGGATTTATTGTTTTATCCGTGATTATACTGCTTATGATTACGGCGAGCCTGTTTGCACCCCTCCTTACGCCATACGATCCGTATGAGACGGATACATCAAATGTGCTTGCCGCACCGAGCGGGACACACCTTTTCGGAACCGATTCAAACGGGCGAGACGTGTTATCGCGCGTGATAATCGGAAGCAGAACGTCGATATTCAGCGCCTTTGCTCTGATAATAGTGAGCGGCACGGTTGGGACGATAATCGGTCTTACGGGCGGATATTTTAAGGGCAAAGTAGATGCGATTCTTATGCGCATTACCGATATATTTCTGGCCTTCCCAAGCCTTATTTTGGCGATTGCGGTTGCCGGAGTTTTGGGCGGTGGACTTTTTAACGCCATGATAGCGATGTTTTTGACGACTTGGACTCAGTATGCGAGGCTCGCAAGGAGCTCCACGATAGCTGTCAAGGAAGAAACATTTGTGCAGGCTGCGAAGATAAGCGGCTGCTCGGATGCGAAGATTTTGTTCGTTCACATACTTCCTAATATTTTGGGACCCCTTGCAGTAACGGCAACTCTTCACATAAGCGGAATGATGATGGGGCTTGCCGGGCTTTCATTCCTCGGGCTCGGAGTAAAGGTTCCTGCTGCGGAGTGGGGCTCGATGATAAGCGACGGCAGAGCATACCTGCAGACGGCACCTTGGGTTGCGATAATGCCGAGCATTGTTATGGTATCGGTGATGATGGTCTTCAATCTGTTCGGAGACCATGTGAGGGATATGATAGATCCTAAGTCCAAAAAATAGCGACTTTTGATTTATTTATATATAGTAACAGGAGGAAAAAATGAAGAAAAAGTTATTTATCGTATTATTGGCGGCGGTTATGTGCGTCGCTATGCTCGCGGGATGCGGTGAAAAGCCGGCGGCACCTGCAGAACAGGTAGCCGGACAGCCTATCAAGGTTGGCGGAACGAGTGCAGTAATTGCAAATCTTGACCCTGCGGTAGACTGGCAGGGATGGTATCCGGTTCGCTACGGCGTAGGTGAGACGCTTTTCAAGCTTGACGAGAAGCTCGCACCTTCACCATGGCTTGCAACCGGCTATGAGAGACAGGACGAACTTACATGGAAGATAACGCTCGAAGAGAAAGCTGCTTTCTCAAACGGCGAAAAGATGACACCTGAAAAGGTTATCGAATCTCTCCAGAGAGTAGGCGGAATGAACGACCGTGCGAAGATCTTTGCAGAGTCGGAATAT
>JAEXBK010000039.1 GCA_023394035.1 Bacillota bacterium | reverse complement strand
AAGGTGATCAGAGCTATATGTCATCGCCGTCCATTCAGCCATCTGTTTTTCCGGATAAATCACCGCATCGGCTCCGTTTCTGAGCAGGAATTTGGCGTGCACATCCCTTGAAGCCCTTGAAATTACGCGTTTTGCGCCGAGCTCTTTGAGTAGCGACGTAGTCTCAAGCGAGCTTTGAAAATCATCGCCGATTGCAACTATCGCAAGGTCGTAATCGGTTACGCCTATCGCTTCGAGAAAGTCCTGTCTCGTACTATCGCCTATAATAGCGCTCGTCACATTCGGAAGTATCGCCTCAACCCTTCCGTCAACTCTGTCAACAGCCATAACCTGATGTCCGAGTTCCATGAGTTTAAGAGCGGCGTGACGGCCGAACCTTCCGAGTCCTATCAAAAGTATTGATTTCATAATTTTTTCTCCGTTTATATAATCTGATATGCTTATAATATTTTTTTATCCTACCGAAACATCTTCCTTAGGAAGCGTGTAGCACTCGGATTTATACGATACTGTGGCAAACATAACGGTGAGTCCACCTGCACGACCGAAGAACATCAAAAATATCAATATCCCCCTCGACACTGCCGAAAGTGTCGGAGTTATTCCAAGCGTAAGACCTACTGTTCCTATCGCCGATGCGGTCTCAAACATGCACGAAATCAGCGGCAGCTCCTCTATACTGCTTATCGCCATAGCCGAAACCAAAAACAGCGAAATATACATCAAAAACAGCGCGGCAGCTTTTCGTATGACTTCGTTTGAAAGCCGTCTGTTCAGTATGTCCGTCGATTCCTTTGACCTGAAAACAGCTATTGCAGATGCAAGAAGCACCGCTGCCGTAGTGATTTTCATTCCGCCTGCAGTCGAGCCGGGCGCTCCGCCGATAAGCATGAGCATTATCGTCACCATCTGACCTGTATGTGTAAGCGAAGCCTCGTCAACGGTATTGAAGCCCGCAGTTCTCGGTGTCACGGCCTGAAACAGCGAATTCAGTATTCGTTCCTTGAGGTCAAGCCCGCTGAATTCGAAAAAGAAAAAGTATACGGCAGGCAGTGCTATAAGCAAAGCCGTCATCAAAAGTATCACCTTCGTCTGCAGTCTGTATCGCCTTACCTTCAGTTTATTCTTCCGTATATCGTCCCATGTCGCAAAGCCTATGCCGCCGGTTATTATGAGAGCCATTATCGTAAATGTCACAAGCGCACTCGAAGAATATCCTGTAAGCGATGAATATTTTTCGTGCTGTCCGAAGAGGTCGAATCCGGCGTTACAGAATGCCGACACGGAATGAAAAATCGCATAGCCTGCACCTTTGACCAGTCCGTATGCCTGTGCAAGCTTCGGCAACAAAAGCGCCGCTCCCATGAGCTCCGCAAGCAGCGTAAACTTAAGAATATACGAAGTAAGGTTAAGTATTCCGCCTATTTTTTCGGCGGAAATAGCCTCCTTCATGACGCTCCTCTGCGCCAGCGAAACACGTCTTCCCGAAAAAGCCGAAATCAGCACGGCTATCGTAACTACGCCAAGACCTCCGGCCTGTATGAGAAGCATTATTACTGTTCTTCCGAACACGCTCCAGCTCGTCCATGTATCCTTTACTACAAGACCCGTTACGCATACTGCTGATGTTGAAGTAAAAAGCGAATCAAAAAATGGCGATGCCTTGCCGTCTCTCGATGAGATCGGAAGCGACAGCAGCAGCGCTCCGAAAAGTATCGTTGTCGCAAACGAAAATATTATTATTCTGAAGGTTGAAACCCTGAATTGTTTTTTGCCTAAATGCATGATTTTACTGCTCCTTGTTCGATATAGTATATCAGCAAGCAAGGTAAAAAAAAAGACATAGAACGCAAAACGCACTATATCTTTTTTGCTGTTTTTCGGCTACACATTGCTCACTCCGCTCGGTTTACATAATACCTGCATATTATTCCATAAATACACCATTTTGATGACTTTTCGTTCCATTTTTGACTATTTTTCAGTAAATTATGGAACGCTTATGTTAATTTTACTATTTGCCGCATTCTATATCAAGCTATATATAGCAAAGCCCGCGGCATGTCTTGCGCTGCGGGCTGTATTGGCTTGTTAGAGCAGTTTTTAGAGGATCTTTTCGATGCTCGCCTTTACTCTTTCGAGCGAGGCTGTCGGCTCAAAGCGCTCTACGATGTTTCCGTCTTTGCCTATGAGGAATTTTGTAAAATTCCACTTGATGTTGCCGTTAGTCTTGTAGTCAGGATCCATTTTTACTACGATAGGATCGAGGATGTCTCCCATTTCACCTTCAAAGCCTGTAAATACGGTCTCGGATGTGAGGCACTTGTAAAGCGGATCCGCATTTTCGCCGTTTACATCTATCTTGGAAAACTGCGGGAATGTAACTCCGAATCTGCCCGTGCAGAATGTATGGATCTCATCGTTTGTTCCCGGAGCCTGCTCCCCGAACTGGTTGCAAGGGAAATCAAGGATTTCGAGCCCCTTGTCCTTGAGGTCTTTGTAAATCTCCTGCAGATTGGCATACTGCGGTGTGAATCCGCATTCCGTTGCCGTATTTACTACGAGAAGAACCTTTCCCTTGAGATCTGCTAGTCTGAAGTCGCTGCCGTCCTGTGCTTTTACCGTATAATCAAAAATATTCATATTATCCACCTTTCGCTTTCGCTTTTTAGTTTTGCGCAATTTAATTGTGTTCAATCAACATTTTATATTTACCCTGTTCACGGCATCATAAACATAAAATATAAAATAATTTAATCCGATCTTTATCTGATGAAAACATATTCCGTATCGGAAGATAATTCTTCGTCAAAGGCATAGCCGCTCCACGAAAAAGCCTTCATCGCCTCAGGTGCAGCTGCATGAAGTCCTGCAAGGAAGCGTACCATCTCACCCCTTGCCATCTTTGCATATACGCCCTTCTGCATGACCTTACCGCCTTCCCGTTCGCCGAAAACACATGTGATAAACCGATCCTTCGGCGTTAAATATTTTTCCACGCACTTTGAATATTCCTTTGAGGCGAGATTGATCAGCGTGCGGCTTTCATCCATAACCTCATCGTATATCGAAGCTCCCCAAAAATCATATAGATCCCTGTGACCGGATGCGGCTAATTTTGATTGCATTTCGAGACGGTATGGTGTAACGCCGTCGAGCGGTTTTACAACGCCGTAAAAGCCCGAAAGTATGCGAAGATTTTCCTGCAGATAATCGAACTCTCCATCCTCAAATACTGCGGGTGCCATGTATTTGAACTGTATTCCGTCATAAGAAAGGATTGCCGGCGTGAGGTTCTTTTCGAGATCCATGTCAGCAAAACGGCGACGGTTTTGATCGGCAAGGCTGTCGTTGCACTTCCAAAGCTTTTGCTGCTCCTTTGCGGTCATCGACCTTATCTCTTCCATCAAAAGCTTCGCCTCGTCTATAAAAACCGGTGTTCCCGTGCACGGAAATATGTCTGTATTCGTTACCATTTGCTTTGCAGGTGAAATAATTATTCGCATAATGCCTCCGTTCTTTTACCATATTATTATACCCCGTATTGCCTTTTTTATATTTCTGCGAATTATTTTTGCCGCATGGTGTATATTAATATTATATCAGGTACATACTTTGCTTATTGGAGGTAATAATATGAACAACTTTACACATAACATCGGAACCGTGCTTCATTTCGGCAAGGGTCAGATATCGCATTTGGAGGGAGCGCTGAACAAATTCGGCAAGAATGTTCTTTTGACATACGGCGGAGGCTCCATCAAAAAAACCGGGATTTATGATGAAGTCATGGAAATACTTAATGCCGGCGGCTTTGTTGTTACGGAGCTTTCCGGAATCGAGCCTAATCCGAGGATAACTTCTGTCAAGGAAGGCGTCAGACTGTGCAAGGAAAACGATATTGACGTAATCCTTGCAGTTGGCGGCGGAAGCACTATAGACTGCTCAAAGGCTATCGCTTGCGGGGTCTACTACGAAGGCGACCTTTGGGACATGGTGAAAAACAGACACGGTTCGCTTAAGGCACTGCCGCTCGTCGATATTCTGACATTGAGCGCGACCGGCTCTGAATTTGACGGAGGAGCGGTAATATCAAATCTCGAAACGCAAGAAAAGATTGGAAACATGTTCACTCATCCTGCCGTTTCGATATGCGACCCGACATATACCTTTACGGTTTCGCCTTATCAGACGGCATCGGGCTCGGCCGATATAATGAGCCACATCTGCGAAGAGTATTTTTCGCGCACTGATGACAGCGATCTTTCGGAAGGCATATCGGAAACGATACTGAAATCGGTAATGAAAAACTGCCTTATCGCCATATCGGATCCCGAAAATTACAGTGCGCGCGCCAATCTCATGCGCAATTCAAACATCGCATGTTCGGGCATTCCGTCGTACGGCAAAGACGACTCGGGCTGGCCTTGCCACGCTATGGAGCATGAGCTTTCAGCTTATTACGACATTACGCACGGCGTAGGGCTTGCCATTCTCACTCCGAGATGGATGCGCTACGCTCTCACAAAGGATCCTTCGGTTACCGAACGCTTCGTCAGATTTGCAAAAAATGTGATGGGTCTTACCGGAGATGACAAAACAAAACTCGCGTTTGACGGAATCGACGCGCTTGAAGAATACTTCAAATCCACAGGTATTCCGATGACGCTGAGTGAGCTTAATATCGGTGAAGAGAACTTCAAAGCTATGGCAGCTCACGCAAACCGTAACGGGCTTATTTCCGAAAGCTTTGTTCCGCTTACCGACGAAGACATAGTAAACATTTATAAGGCTTGCCTGTAGATACGAATATCCGGATAGTGAAGCTCCCGCCTTGCGACGGGAGTTTTTTGATTCATTTTTTTGCCGTAATCGTCTGTACCCTGAAAAGGAAATAGTAGATATGTGCGATCCAGACTGCTGCAAGTATTATGCAAGGTATCCATATACCCTTTCTTGCCATCATAAAGGCTCCGAATGACATTAGAGCCGTTACGGTTATCATTATGCCTATCTTTGTCTGCTTAAGCATCCCCTCTCCTTTTACATATGAGGCGAGGTGTTTTTCGTAGAGCTTGCTTTCCGTAAACCACTTATGAAGCCTGTCCGAGCTGTTTGCAAAAAAGAACAGCGTTGCCAGATAAAAAGGTGTTGTCGGTATTATGGGCAAGCATATTCCTATCGTTCCGAGTGCGAGGCATATGCAGCCGAGTGCAACAAATATGACTTTTTTGATCTTCATGTAAGGATGCTCCTTTCTATGATACGCGTCCGTCTTCCATGTATATGACATCTTCCGCGATCCTGACTGTTGACTTTCTGTGAGAAACGAGTGCGATTGACTTTCCGTTTGCCTCATCCTTAAGGGATTTCAGGATTACCGCTTCGTTCAGGCTGTCGAGATTGCTCGTCGGTTCGTCAAGCAGCATGAACGGCGCATCATGCAGAAATGCCCTTGCAAGTCCTATGCGCTGCCTTTCTCCGCCCGACAAGCTGTTTCCGAGTTCAGCGACCTTTGTTTCATAACGGTTCGGAAGAGTCATTATAAAATCATGTATTGCCGCTTTTTTGCATGCCGCTTCGACCTCTGCATCAGTAGCTCCGAGCTTTCCGATTCTGATGTTATTTGCTATCGTATCCTTGAAAAGCTGCGTTTCCTGCGTCATATAGCTTTCCATATCGCGCAGATCGTCTGTATTTATTTCCTCTATGTTCTTTCCCGATAAGGTTATTCTTCCGTCATTTGTCTGCCAAAAGCGCATCAGCAGCTTAAGCATTGTTGACTTGCCGCAGCCTGACTTGCCAACAACACCGACTATCTTGTTTTCGGGGAAGGAAACCGAAAGATCGTCAAGCACCTGTTCTTCGCGGTAGGAAAATGCGACATCGCTGCATGATGCTCCGCTGAATTCGGTTTTTTCTTTGCCTGTGATATCCTCTGTTTCAGGCGCTTCATCAAGTATCGCAAGTACACGCGACGCCGAAGCTGTCGTCGTCTGAAGTGTTGTTCCTAAGTTTGCAAGAGCAATGACGGGGCCAAATGTCGCCATCAGCGAAATTACGGGAATTATAAAGCCGTCAAAGCCCACCTCATTCATTAGATAAAGTCTTCCCGCTGCAAAGAGCATGAGCACATCAAATACAAGTATGAATGTGCCGGCAAGCGCGAAATTTGTTCCTGTAAGCCCGTTCAGCAGCCCCTGCTTTTTGCTGAGCTCGTCTGTTCTTACATTCATTTCATCTCTTCTTTTGATGCCGCAGCCGTACTGCATCGTCTCATCGAGTCCTCTGATGTTTTCGAGCATATATGCTGCAAGTTCGCCTGACTGAGCTCTTAAGTCACCGCCGAGAGTGCCGCTCCTCTTCGATATCAAAACCGGCAGAATCAGCCCGACCGAAATATATGCGGCGGCAGCGATGATACCAAGCTGTAGGTGATATGCGCCTATAAATATGCTCATTATAAGCGAGTTCAGCAGCGCTATACATATCGGAGATATGGTATGTGCATAGAATACTTCGAGCAGCTCAACGTCGGAGGTAATCAGACTTATGAGATCGCCCTTATCGCGTCCTTCGAGCTTCGCGGGACACAGCCTTCTGAGAGCCGTAAATACCTTATCCCTTATGATTGCAAGCAGTGTAAAGGCGATATAATGGTTCATTCTCTGTTCGGTCAGCCTGAAAACGGCTCTGAGCAAGGCAAAGACGATCATCAAAATGAATATCGTCTTTACTGCCAATGGAATGTTGTATTTGAGGCCCGACAACACCGCATATACTCCGAGTATCTGTATGAATTGTGCACAGAGGAAGCCTAAGGTTCCCATCACTACAGCTATTACCATGAATCCGGCGAGAGGCTTTACGAGCCCTATCATGCGCATTAGCGTCTTTGCCTTTGATGGCTGTTTCATATCAGGCCGCCTCCCTTCCGTAGTTTTCCAGCTTTTCCTGAGTGCTCCAGAGCTTCGCATAAGCGCCTTTTGATGAAAGCAGCTCCCCGTGTTTTCCCCATTCCGAAAGCTCCCCGTTTTCCATACAATATATCGCATCCGCATTCATGACATTTGCAAGGCGATGAGATATCATTATCACCGTCTTTTCCCTTGCAAGGCGATATATCTGTTCAAGTATGGCTTCTTCGCTTTCTATATCTATATTGCTCGTGGCTTCGTCAAAAATATATATCGGTGTGTCGTGCAGTATCGCTCTTGCAAGGGCAAGCCTCTGTTTCTGACCGCCCGAGAGATTTGATGCATTTTCAAGGAGCTGCATATCAAGCCCACCCTGCTCCCTCAAAAACGGTGCGAGCATACAGTCCTCGAGCACACTCCATATCTTATTTTCAGCATCCTGTTCAGACGGATCAAGCGCAAGCATCAGGTTATCGCGCACGGTGCCCTTGAAGAAGATGCTGCCGAAGCCTATATATGTCACGGTCTTCATCAGGCTTTCTTCGGTTACATCGCCTATATCCTTTCCGCCAATCGTTATCTTTCCGGACTGCGGTGTATTTCTTCCCATAAGCAGTGAAGCTATAGTCGACTTGCCGCTTCCCGATTCTCCTACTATGCCCGTAAAGCTTTCCGCAGGAATTTGTATATTTATGTCATCAAGCACTTTGCGCTCTCCGTCGTATGAAAAGCTGATGCCGCTTAATTCTATATCGCCGCCTTCCGCCGCAAGTGTCTTTTCGGCCGGTTCATCTTCTGCAAGAAATGCAAATATCTTATTGCTTGCCGCCATTCCGTTCATCGCTATATGAAAATAGCTGCCGAGTCGCCGCATCGGGATAAAGAAATCCGCCGACAAAAGTATCATGAAAATGCACCCACTAAGCTGCAGCGATCCCGAAAGAAAAGCCCTGACCGCAAGGATCATGCCGATTGCCACTCCGCCATATGCCACAAAATCCATTATTATAATCGAGTTGAGCTGCATCGTCAGAACAGCCATAGTTACCTTTCTGAAATGCTCCGATTCCTCGTTCATCTGCTCATTTTTATACGCATCGGCCTTGTATGTCTTGAGCGTCGTCATTCCCTGAAGATTTTCGAGAAAGGTGCTGCCGAGCTGAGTGTATTGTCCCCAGTATTTTTTGAGCAGTTTATTTGCCATCCTCTGCACCATCATAATTGCTGCAGGTATAAGCGGTACGCCTACTAAGAGAACGATGCCCACAGTCCAGCTCCCACTTAAGCCGAATAATAGGGCAAGGGTAACAGGTGCAATAAAAGCATAGAAAAACTGAGGAACGTAGAGTCCGAAATAGCTTTCTATCTGTTCGACGCCTTCGACGCTCTCCTGAACGAGCTCCGCCGTCGTTACCTTCTCTCTGTAGGTGCCTCCGAGCCGAAGCAGCTTGTCATAAATTTTCTCCCTCATAGTCTTCTTTACTGTACGCGAAGCAAGATAGCTCATGCGTGTCGCCGCCTTTGTTGTAAAAAAACGGAGAACAACGGTAACCAGTATTACCGTCAAAATCATCGCGGCATCGCCGTTCTGAAATTTCCTCAGATAAAGCCTCTCTACGCCGCCTGCGATCACATATATCATCAGCGCATTGCAAAGCAGCTCTATCCACTGCAATAAGATATTTCCCGCAATATATTTTTTGCTTTCGGGACATAGCCGCATCAGCCTTTTATCAAACATCAAATAGCCTTCTTTCTCGTATAATCGGTTGCCGTATTGAGGTACGGTTTGCCGTTGTTTTTCTTATCGTTCTTTCGTCGTTTATTCTTACTTTGATTAGTATTAGCTAATCAGGAAGCAAAAAATCAGCCAACCTCCGCTACGGTCGCAATGGTTAGCATTTTCTAACATAAATTATATATGTTTTCATCGGTGTGTCAAGTGGATGCGATTATAAGAAACAGGCACCATATATATTTTTTATAAGTAAAATCAGGCAGCATATGACCGCCCGATTTTACTATTGTTGTATTTAGGAAGGATTAGTTATCTATGATAACTCTTGAAGATCTTTATCCGATACGGCATAGCCTATCGCCATAATTAGTAGAGCCGCTATAATTCCCGGGAAGAGTGCATTCCATCCGTTAAGCAGTTTGTTAAGTAAAGGTACTGTCTGAAATATCAGTACTATTACCGGTCCAACTATTATGGAAGCTGTTGCCCACTGTCCGCTTATCCTGCGTTTCCCCCATAGGATAAAGCATAGTGGTGCAAACACCGTAGCCCCGCGAAGTCCCATTGACATGAATGCAAAATTAAGTATGGTGTCACCAAGAGAACCGCTTGACAATGCGCAGGCGCACATCAATATCATAACTATTAATATCTTCTGGAGATAATTTCCGGCAGATTCGCTGTCAAACCTGTTTGAAAATCTTTGTATAAGATCACGCCTTATAACGGTAGAAATTCCAAGTGCAAGCCCTGCTCCCGTTCCTACACTCGATATAAACAGAGTGCCGAGTACAATTCCGCCTATAAACTCCGGCAGCTGCGTAAGTACAAATTGAGTCAGCGCAGTTTTAGCAACAAAGATCGCAGGATCCGTAGCCGTTCTCATATATAGTCCGACTATAATGCCGAAAACGCCTATCGGAGGAATCAAAAGCCCCGATATAAGGCCTCCAAGCCTTGCGGATTTTGAGTTTTTGGCAGAAAGTACACCCTGAGCATAGGTTTGAGTGGTCAGGACTCCGAATATAAGCGACATGCACGAGCCGAAATCAAATCTGAAGCCTCTACAAAAGACGCTGAAGTAGTTTACTCCCGTTTGAGCCTTTAGGTCGCTCACCATGCTTATGAGCGAACCTGCTCCGCCGACCTCCTTCAAAACGGCCATACCGCATGCAACCATCGAAATATAAAGGAGAGTAAGCTTAAGTATGCCGACTATACCGGCTCCCTTAGTACCTCCAAACACCACATACAAAACCATGAACGCAGCAGAGATAAATACAGTTGCCAAGGTGCCCATGAAAGGGAACACGACAAGCACTACGGCTGATGCCGCCAAAAGCTGCGATATGATGTTGATAAACGTACCGAGAGAATTCAAAAGCGTTGCCGACATTCCTGCAGCTGTTCCGTATTCATCCCTTATCATTCCTACAAGTGTTGCATTACCTTGCTTTCTGAGCGGATTCACATACATGATTCCAAGTATAAGGCATCCTATTCCGCCACCTAAGGTAAACCACCATGCAGAAAGCCCGAAATTATACGCAAGCTGCGCAGTGCCAACCGTTGAACTTCCTCCAACGAGAGTTCCCATTATAACTCCTGCAACTACCGCAGAGCTGTTATCGTTTTTCTCTCCGCTTACAGCTTTAGCTCCCGTATAGATCGCAAGCCCTGCAATCAGAACTACCGCTGTCACTATTCCAATTATTGTCATCGTATTCATAATAAACCCTGCTGATGATTAAAAATATTTTCTACCTTGTCATAAGGCCTTTCGGATCAACCTTTTCGCGAAGAGCTCTCAGCTCTTTCTCCGATGGCGGCTCGGCTTTACGGGCTCTTGAAACATCTATTTCAAATCCAGTATTTTCCTTAACCTGTTCAGGTGTGACACCTTCAAAATATTCGGCAAGATACATACGCTTATCTTCGCCAAAGCGCATTACACCAAGCTCCGTCACTACGGCTCTCGGTCCTCTATTGGGATTTAATCCGTTGTTCGCTCTGCCGTCAGGTCCGTCTATCCAGCCGGGGCTTGTTATATAGTCGATATGCTCTGCAAAGCGCCGTTTTTGATGCTTCATTACTATAAATGTATCACAGTATGTCGCAATGCCGTTGGCTCCGCCGGAACCTGAAAATCTCGTTTTAGGATGAGCATATTCTCCCATGCTCGTAGAATTAAGGTTTCCGTATGGGTCTATCTGCGCTCCGCCGAGAAAGCCTCCGGCAATTGCACCTCTGCCGGCTTCGATTGTTTCCAAGCCGAAATATCTGAACTGCGGCCAAAGAACCGAAGCTCCGTAGCAAATTCTGAGATCCGAAACGCTTGTAGGTACCTCCAAAGGGTCGCCTTCCATAATCCCCGATTCAAAGAGCAGATGAGAATTAGGTGCGTGTGTATTTTTTGCAAGCGCGCTTCCTATCAACGGAAGTCCTGTACCTACTATATATGTTTTACCGTCCTCTATACAGCGTGCAAGGGCGACCGCCATCATTTCCTTTGATGTCCAATTCATACTTTACTCCCCTCCTAATGCTGCGGATTTGCTTCTGTCAATGCCGTGAACATATCCGAACTCTTTGTCTATAAGAAGCTTCTTGAATCTGTCTCTTCCGAATTTAGATACATATTCTTCATGATTGCTGCAGCTCAGCACATTGGATTCCATAAACGCGTCAAAATCCTCCTGCGTCTTGCTCGCACGGTCATATTCCCAGAAAAATTTGCTGTCATAGTCATAGCAGCCGAAGCACTGTGACGGGTGTGCTCCAAATTCCATAGGTACAACAGCATCGACGCACAGTCCGGGAAGCGAATTTTTCTCAGGCTCCTTGTGCATCTCTTCATTGGAAATAAGCTTTTCACACGATACTATCGTATATCTTGCAGCTATCGCAATATCTTCATCCTGAAATGCAGGACCTTGTATTCTTACAGTCCCGTCAGGGCTTGCCACCTGAGCATGAATGAGTGCAACATCAATATTAGGAGTAGGCACTAAACAAAGCTTATCGCCGCTTTTGAACGGATTGTCCTGTATAATAAACTTCTTATTCGGAAGCTTATCCGTCTTTTCCCTTTCAGCCTCACTGATTCCCCAGCATTTTTCGAGATCGGAGCCCAGCATGTTTTTGACCGGCACATAAGGCAGACCGAGTGCCGCCCCATGATAAGCTATCGTCTGTACATCAAGAGAATAATCGTCGAACATTATAGCTCCGGACTCAACAGCCGCCCGAAATCTCCTGCTTACATTTGTATATCCCGAATTTGCTATATACGAATTTATATAGATTTTCACATTTCCGGAGCCTATAAGCATATCGCTGTCACCGCCGGATGATCCGCTTTCAAGAATCAAATTGCGTTTTTTCTGGCGAATGACCTCATACACAAGTCCGTATGCCCGGCGGTTTGTCGAAAAACCGCCGAGCGTTAAAACATCACCGTCATGGACAAATTTTGATATTGCTTCTTTTTCCGTCATTACCTTGCTAATCATTATTTCTCTCCCAGGCATTTTTTCATGCGTTTAAGAGCTTCAACAATATCTTCTTCCGATGCAGCAAAGGAGAACCTTAAGAAGCCTTCTCCTGCAGGGCCGAAAGCATCACCCGGAGTTGTAACCACCTGAACCTCATCAAGCAGCTTGACCGCAACTTCTTTTGCTGTCATTCCGGTTGCCTGTATATTGGCAAAAGCATAGAATGCGCCTTCCGGCATTATGCATGAAATTCCATTGATTTCATTTAGCCCCTTGACTAATATATCTCTGCGCTTCAAATATTCCTTAACCATATCGTCAATACAGCCCTGATCGCCCGTAAGAGCTTCTTCACCGGCAACCTGCATTGCGGCAGTTACATTAGCCGTCAGCGGGCCCTGAACCTTAACCATAGCTTTAACGACCTCCGCATCGGCAACGGCATATCCAAGTCTCCAGCCCGTCATGGCATATGTTTTCGAGAAGCTGTTTACTGTTATAGTTCTTTCGAACATTCCCGGAAGTGTTGCTATGCTTACATGCTTATGATCCCCGAATATGATTTTTTCGTACGGCTCATCCGAAACAACGATCAAATCATGTTTTTTGGCAAATTCAGCTATTTTTTCCAAATCCTCAAGCGGCGTAACTGCACCCGTAGGATTGCACGGGGTATTTATGAAAACGGCTTTGGTTTTCTCCGTCACATATTTTTCAAGTATGTCCGCCTTTATATGGAAATGATCCTTTTCATATGTAGGTACCATTATCGCATTTGCTCCTGCCAAAGTTATATAGCCGAAATAATTTGCGAAGCACGGGTTAGGAACGAGAATATCATCACCCGGATTCAGGATCACCTGCATGGTTTCCATAAGAGCCTGTCCTGCCCCGAAGTTTACCATTACATTTTCGGCTTTTATATCAAAGCCGTTTTCTTTGTTCATCTTATCCGCAATAGCTTTTCTGAGAGGCATGATACCGGCATTTGCCACGTATTTTGTATATCCGTTCTGCAATGCCCAGCAGCCTTTGTCTATGATATGCTGAGGTGTATCAAATCCCGGCTCTCCAATACAAAGGTTTATGGTATTGTCATATTTCTCCGCCAAGGTAAACATTGCTCTGATTCCCGAAACAGGAAGCTTATCGATTCTGTTACTAAGTTTCATTTTTTCCTCCTTGCATATTCATATGCTTCTAAAGTGATTTGCCTGTCTCCATGCCCTTTTCAAAAGCAGCGTAATTCAGCTTTAGAATCTTATCGCCCTTTGAGCCAAAGAAGTTATCTATCTGTTTTTTTGCTCCTACAGAAGAAATTACCCCCGTATATCCGGTAATAATTCCAAGCGTAATTATGTTTGCAACAGCCGGATTTCCGATTTCTTTGGCAAGCTTTGTAATAGGTACACCTATTTCCTTATTCGTTTCGGCAGGATCAGGTGTTACTTCATCAGAGTTGTATATGATTTTAGTATTATCGCCGATTTTTCCGGAATATCTGTTATATGCGATCTGATGCAGGCATACTATTAAATCAGGCTCGGTTACATCAGGGAAGAATATTTCTTCATCGCTGACGATAACATCAGCCTTTGCAAAGGTTCCTCGCGTTTCCGTTCCGTATTCCGTAGATAAAGTCGCATTTTTATGGTCATGAATAGCAGATGCATTTGCGATCATATTGCCGCATACGATCATTCCCTGACCTCCTACACCGCTTATGGTAATTTCTTTACGCCCCGGTGCTGCCGCTTCATTTGCTTCTATATGCTCTTCTACAGGAACAGCCTGCTCTTCCGCATTTGTTTCTTCCTTGAGCCTGTCGATAATTTTCTGATACGCCGTTGAATAGTCCTCCTGCTCGCGGTCTTCAAAAATACCTGTCACAAATTTATCCTTAAGCTCGTCATATGAAAGACCCTCCGCCTGTTTAATCGAAAGCGTATGATCCTTTATCCACTGCATCATAGCAGGAGCTTCTCCCAGCTTATTGCTGCGTCCGAAGTGAGTAGGACAAGGAGATATGATTTCCACAAACGAAAATCCTTTATGATCCATCGCTTTGCCTATAAGATCTTCAAGCTGATTGACATCATATACCGTGCCTCTTGCAACAAAGCTTCCGCCGGCAGCCTTTACAACATTACATACATCAAATCCGTTTTCGACATGGCCGTATACCGATGTTTTCGTAAATGAATCTTTAGGTGTAGTTCCGGAATATTGTCCACCGGTCATACCGTAATTTAGGTTGTTTACCATTATCGCCGTAACATCCACATTTCTTCTTGCCGCATGAATGAGATGATTGCCGCCTATGGTTATCCCGTCTCCGTCACCCATTATCGTTATGACATTGAGCTTTGGATTTGCAAGCTTAATACCTGTTGAAAACGGTAAGGCTCTGCCGTGTGTTCCGTGCAGTCTGTTTGTACTTACATAATCGTCCGCTTTTCCCCAGCATCCTATTCCGGTCGCTACCACCGTATCTTCTCTGGTCCAGTTTCTTTTGTCCATGTTTCTGATAATCGCATGCAGTGCTATACCGTTGCCGCAGCCTGCACACCAGAACAGTGGGAATTTTTCTATGAGTAAATAATCGTTAATCATCAGTCGATAACCTCCTTTACTTTCGCCAGAATCTGATTAGGCTCTATTGACTGTCCGTCAATGCGGTTTACGCCAACTACAGGTATATCCTTAGGGTTACGTTGTCTGATCTCGCCGATGTACTGCCCAAGGTTCATTTCAGGAACGACAACGGCCTTGACTGAGCTCATAACCTCGGCGATTTCTTTTTCCGGCACAGGCCAAATTGTAACAATCTGCAGCACGCCTACTTTGAGTCCCTCTTTTCTTGCTTTCTGCATAGCACCAAGTGACGATCTCGCCGTACCGCCATATGTGATAATAGCAACCTCAGCATCATCCATATTGTATTTTCTTACTATCGAAATTTCCTCAGCGTGCTTTTCGATTTTGTCACAAAGATGATTAATTTTCCTTGTTGCATTTGCCGGAACCGCACATGCATTACCGTATGCGTCATGCATGCTTCCGTTAACCTTAAAAACGTATTCCGTACCATATGATGCCAAAGGCGTAAGCTCACCCTCATGAGCAAAAGGCTTATAATCCTTCGGGTCACACTTCGGAGCAGGTCTGTCAATCACACTTATTTCCTCAGGGCTTCTGATGATGCATTGTTCTCTCAGATGTCCTACTATTTCATCTGCCAGGAATATAACAGGCGTACGATAAAGCTCAGAATAGTTAAATGCCGTAATCATAAGGTCAAAGCAGTCCTGAACGGACGACGGCGAAATAACTATTATGGAATGATCGCCATGCGTTCCCCAGCGCGACTGCATAACGTCGCCCTGCGCCGGTTTTGTTGCAAGACCTGTGCTCGGTCCTGATCTTTGCACGTCGATTACTACGCACGGTACTTCCGCCATAACCGCAACACCGAGGTTTTCCGCCATCAAAGAAATTCCGGGACCGCTTGTCGCCGTATACGATTTCTTGCCCGAAAGCGATGCCCCTATAAGCGCGGCCATACTTCCTATTTCATCCTCCATCTGCACATATAATCCGCCTACCTGTGGCAATCTTATTGAAGATGTTTCAGCAACTTCGCTTGACGGAGTAATCGGATATCCCGCATAGAAACGAGCTCCCGCGGCAATTGCGCCTTCGGTCATTGCCGCATTTCCCTGCATAAATCTATATTCACCCATCTTCACTGTGCCTCCTTTTCTACTTTTATGGCAAACTCAGGACAACGTTTTTCGCATAGCTTACAGGCTATACAATCATCTATTCTCGTCGTTAACGGACGACCGTCCTCGTCCTGGTCGAATACATTTTTGGGGCAGAAAGCCGCACAGATTCCGCACTGCTTGCACCATTTTTCGTTAATATCCACTCTGTTCAAAACCGTCATCTCCTTTACAGCCATCAGGCATAAATTTTTTCTATAAGCTCTTTATCCATTTCGCTCGTCCACTTTGTATCTTTGCCGAATTTTGTCCAAAGAACCAAAACTACCGGGGTAACATATAGGAAGCAGTTGCATTTGATAAGATCAACCGGCTCTACGCCAAGGAACGGGCAAGCAACCGCAGTGCTGAGGCTCCACGGTACGAGAACCGCAAGTGCCGTACATCCCACACCGAGAGCTCTCATCAAGGCTCTTCTGTCTAAGCCCTTCTTATCGTAAACCGGCTGCATGATACTTCCTGCAAAAGCATATGCAAAATTCATTGAGGCACCTACTATCGTGCCGAACACTCCCATAAGCATGCTCGCTATTACCAGTGTAAATTTGCTGTTCATTTTACTCGTAAACGGCTCTACAAATGAATCTATAATGCCTGCCGCATTGAGTATTCCAAAGAGTCCGAACGCCAGGAAGAACATTATAGCCGTCGAAGCCATTCCCATTACACCGCCTCTGTTAAGAAGCGTATTTACAAAATCAACACCCGTATCAATCTTGAAGCCTTTCCAGAAAAATGTTATTGTATCCAAAACTTTTTCTCCCTGATAGAGTATGGCTACAATGCCTCCCGATACGGCTCCGCATAGAAGTGAAGGTATCGAAGGAATCTTCATAACAAGCATACCTATTACTATGATCGCCGGTATAAGAGGTATAAATGATGTATTAAAGCTTCCGCTTATCGCATCAGCTATCTGATTTATCATCGATGTATCTACGCTTCCTCCGGCGTATTTAAGACCGAAGAAGTAATACATAGTGGCACAGATAACAGCCGAAGGCACGGTTACCCTTGCCTGATATGATATTCCGGCAAACAAATCAACGCCTGATACGGCTGCTGCCAGATTAGGGCTGTCGGATGCCGGCGATATCGTATCTCCGAAGAATGCTCCCGAACATACTGCTCCCGCAGTAAGCACAGGATCGACTCCAAGACTCAAGCCTATTGCCGAAAGTGCAACACCTGCCGTCCCAAAGGTTCCCCAAGATGTTCCTGTCGCAAGTGCAGTCACAAGACATAGCACAAATGCAGAAATAGGGAAAATATTAGGCGATATGGTCTTGATACCGAAGCTTATAATCATCGGTACGGTGCCGGCTGCATTCCATGTGCCTACAAGCGCACCGACACTTAAGATAATCATCGCCGGGACAACAGCTTTTTTACAGTTTTCCGCAATGCCGGCCTGTAAGTCTTTATATGGCGTTCCCGTGCCCAATCCAAAAACTATAGCGATGAGCCAAGCCATAAAGAAGAGTGCATTTATTGATGCACCAAGACCGAGAGAAAGCACCATGATAAAACCAAAGGTAACTACCATAGCGAGAAGCGAGTATTTAAAGCTCGGCTTTTTCTTCTCACGCGTTTTCTTTACTTTCATACTTTCACCTTCCTTCAAATTGTTCTGCAATATGTACATGTTTACCGCAAAACATTTCCCAGAGTATTGATAATTATCTAAATATAATCTATCAATACTAATTAATATTCGGAAGACAGAATATTTAAACGCGCTATAAGAAACTCTTATAGCCAAAAACTCATAATTTGACACGCTCAAAAAGTTACTCTAAAATAGATTAAAACTGAATATGTTAATGCTCTATGATGCTTGGAGAATATATATGGACGATAGAAAATTACACAGCCTTTTAGTTGTCCTGAACTGCGGCAGTATGAGTGCGGCAGCCGATAAACTGAACTGTACACAATCCGCAGTTACACAAATGATGAATAGCCTTGAAAGTGAACTGGGATTTGCGGTGCTCCAAAGAACCAATCACGGCATCGCACTTACCGAAGCAGGAAAAAGAATTCTTCCGTTTATCAAGGAAGCTAATGATGCTCTTTTTTCTCTCGAAAAGGAATCCAAGCGAATTCTGTCTAATGACAAACCAGTTATCAAAATCGGAACGCATGCCAGCATGAGCAGCACGTTGATTTTTGATGTAATAACCTCTTACCAAAAATCCCATCCAGACATAAAATTTGAAATTATTATCTCTGCAAAAACATTAGGTACCGATCTGAAACAGAAAAATATAGATATAAGTATAGGCAATGAGATGTACTTCCACGGATTCAGCTACACGCCTATAATGGAAGACGATATAGTTGCTGCCATTCCTGAGTCCTACAAAACCAATGATGAAGAATATATTACGAGAAGTGAATTAAACAAATACAATATATTACGCTCGCCTGTAAATCCGGTTTTCAATGACAACTATCGCGGCAATATCTTTAATGAGCCATATGATAACGAAACATATATATACACGGAGGACGACAGCCTGATATTGAGAATGGTGTCAGCAGGACAGGGCGTAACCATTCTTCCCGGACTCAGTATTCAAAATTTGCCAAGGGGAGTCAAAATAAGAAAATTATACCCGCCTATGAAGCGCAGAATTGTAGTTGCACTGCCAAAAAGGCCGTCTCCTGCCGTACAGCTCTTCGCAAAATATGTCATAAAGATTTTTACAAACAAAGATGTATCCTCAAACTGAATTCGTAATCTAAAAGCAGCCTGAATCACACATCAAGCTGCCTTTTGTTTTACTTGCTCAGTATATCTATAAGCCTGTATTTTTCTTCGTCTATGCTGCGCTCCTGCTGTAGTGCCAAATCAAGATCCGAAGCAGTAATCCCGCCGCATACCGTGCCGATGGCTTTGCTCTCGCTGTCGCGCCAAAGAAGATCCACCGCCTTTGCTCCGCATAATGTCGCAAGAATCCGATCAGACATAGTAGGACTGCCGCCACGCTGCAAATACGAAAGCACTACGAGCCTCGTGTTTCTTCCCGTCTTTTCTTCTATCTGTCTTACGAGCTCTTGAGATGAAATATCAACGCCTTCGGCTTTGATTATTATGCTGTGCTTCTTGCCCGCACCTGTCGCCGTCAGTATCTTTCGGCACAAATGATTTATGTCATAAGGCATCTCCGGAATCAAAGCGGCTTCTGCCCCGCCCGCAAGTGCTGAATAAAGCGCAATGTCGCCGCAACTTCTTCCCATAACCTCAATTACCGTCGTCCGCTCATGTGCCGATGATGTATCTCGCACCTTTGATATAGCGTCCAAAACAGTCGTTACCGCAGTATCAAAACCTATTGTAAAGTCCGTATATCCCAAATCGTTATCTATGGTGCCCGGAATCCCCATAACTTTGATGCCTTTTGATGAGAGTGCAAGACCGCCTCTCAGCGATCCGTCGCCTCCGATTACAACAAGTCCTTCTATTTCAAAAGCTCTGAGCCTTGCAGCTGCCTGTTCGAGCCCGCCCTTTTCCTGAAATGCCGTGCTTCTTGCCGTCTTAAGTATTGTACCGCCGCGCTGCATTATATCTCCGACGGAGCGTCTTCCAAGATTGCGAATTTCGCCTTCGATAAGTCCCTGAAAGCCTCTTTCGATTCCGTACACCTCCATACCGCGGTCAATTCCTGCACGGACTACAGCTCTTATGGCGGCATTCATGCCCGGAGAGTCGCCTCCGCTTGTAAGTACACCTATTCTTTTCATAGAGCAACCTCCTTGTCAGTTAGATGCGTCATCTCGCCTCACCTAATATGCTTCTCAGGAAATTTGCACACTTAAATTCCTTTGTTCCTATTCCGTATCCTATTTTTTCAATGGACATCGGCGGAAGCGCACTCCAATCCTTCACGAAGTATTTGAGCAGAGCAGCCCCGGTCGGCGTACAAAGCTCGCCTTCGACTTCGCCGCCGTAAATCGGCACACCTTGTAGGATCAAAGCCGTCGCCGGCGCAGGAACGGGAAGTATGCCGTGTGCACATTTGACTGTTCCTCTTCCTACGTGAACGGGTGAGGCTGTTACATCAGGATATCCAAGCATGTGCATCAGCAGGCAGGAGCCCGTAACATCAGCAACCGCATCGTAGGTTCCCACCTCATGAAAATGTATATTGTCGATCGGCTTTCCGTGCACTATGCTTTCGGCTTCGCTTATTATACAGAAAACATTGACTGCAGCTTCTTTTACTTTATCAGGAAGAGCGAAGCCTTTGATGATGTCTTTGATATCCTTTATGCCTCTGTGCGCATGGGAATGTGCGTGTTCTCGTGAGTGCGAGGGTGAGTGATGATCGCTACCCTCCTCTTCGCCGTTTACGATAACCTTCATGTTGGTGCCGACTATTCCGACATTGCTCGCCTTTTTTTCCGGAATTATATACGTTCCCGGAATTCCGAGAGCGTTCATCCTTTGAACAAAGGCATCGCGGTCGTCAAGCAGCTCGTACAGGGACGCCATTATCATGTCTCCTGCCGCTCCCATGCTACAGTCTATATACAAGCTTTTCATTTTTTGTCCCCCATGTCATCTATCATTCCGGCAAGATAGCCTGCGCCGAAGCCGTTATCAATGTTTACAACGCTGACCCCGCTCGCACACGAATTGAGCATCGCAAGAAGCGCTGTTATGCCTCCAAACGAGCTGCCGTATCCGACGCTTGTAGGAACTGCAATCACCGGACAGTCGGCAAGTCCGCCTATGACCGATGCAAGGGCTCCCTCCATGCCGGCAATCGCGATTATGACTCTCGCGTTCATTATAAGCTCCGTACGAGCAAGCAGCCTGTGTATGCCTGCAACACCTATGTCATAGGCGCGCTCCACTCTGTGCCCCAATATATCCGCAGTAAGGGCAGCTTCCTCCGCAACAGGAATATCGCTTGTACCCCCTGTTACGACGAGGATATATCCATCATGCTTCTTCGGCATATGTTCGCCTACGAGTGCAAGCCTCGCTTCTTTGTAATATACAAACGGGATGTCTTTGCTGAGCAAAGCTGCTGTAGCTTCGCTGACTCGCGTTATGAGTATCGTCCTTTGACCGTGAGCCCAAAGGCGTCCGCTTATTTCGTTTATCTGCTCCGGAGTCTTGCCTTCGCCGAATATGACCTCGGACACGCCCTGCCTTATACCTCTGTGCGTATCGAGATTTGCAATACCTATATCATCAAAAGGCGCAAGCTTTATCCTGCTTACAGCCTCATCCGGAGTTGTCTTGCCGCTCGCCACTTCTTCGAGCAGGGCTTTCAGTTCATTCTGTTCCATTTATCTCGCCTCCGGGTCAAGGAATATGTCGTCAAATAATCCCTCAAGTGAGATTTTGATTTCATCCTGCCTTGTATATGCCATCTTCATCTGCTCAGGCTTTACCTTAAGCCGGGCTTCTTTGCCCGAAAGCCTGAGCCTGAAGTCCGTGAATCCGAGCTTCATCAGCGCGCCTTCGCCTGCTTCTATTTTTCGGAGCTTTTCGGGCGTTAATTTTTCTCCGGGCTTTACCCTCGTTGCGAGACATGAGTATGCAGGCTTGTTCCATGTCTTAAGTCCTGCTTCTTCCGAAAGCCTTCTGATATCCGCCTTCGTCAGACCGCAAAGCTTAAGCGGTGACATCACATGAAGCTCCTTCAGGGCTTGCATACCCGGGCGGTCCGCTTCGTCATCCGATGCATTTGTTCCATCTATAATAATCGAATAGCCGTCCTTTGCTGCACGATCCGCTATGATGCCGAAAATCCTGCGCTTACAGTAGTAGCAACGCTTATCGTCGTTTGATGCGACCTCTTCATTTTGGAGAGCGTCATACTCTATCAGCTCGAAGCTTGTGCCTATCTGCGCCGCAGCAGCAAAAGCATCGTCGAGCTCAAACTGCGGCTGAAACTGCGTTTTGACATAGTATGCCTTGGCATCAGCTCCGTATTTTACCGCCGCATACAGGAGATATGTCGAATCCACTCCGCCCGAAAACCCGAGCGCCACTTTATTATTTTTTTCAAAGAATTCCTTTAAATTCATGTGATTCTTCTGCTCCAGATAAATAAAAACGCCATAAAGCGCAGGGCTTCTGTTTAAGTCCTTCCGCTATTTTATTCTTTGATCCGTCTTTTCAGGCTTCCAAAAAAAGCATACAGCTTTTTCTTCTCATCCGGCCACATCTTACCGACTCTGTCTACCGCTATCACAAATATTGCAACCGCTGAATAATCCTTAGCGCTTACAATTACCCCAATTAGCTCCAATATAATCAAAATCAAATAAAATCCGAAAAGTATTGTCCTTTTCGGCAGTGCGGCAATAAAGTCCACTCCTATCTTTGAGCCTAAATAAAATGGCTGCGTGTATTTTGACGCTCTCTCCAATCTCTTTTCTATAAACTTCGCTATTTCCCTGTAGCACCAATCCGATGTAATAATCAAAGATTGCACTGCGAAAACCAGCAAGCTGATATTATCCGCAAATTTCTCGTTAACGCCCAGTACTCTTGCTATGACATATGCCACATCGCTATTACCTATAAAAAGGTCGGTTATAAAATATACAAATACAAACGCAACAAAAATTACAAGAGCGAAGCTGATCCGGCGTAGTGATTTCATTTTTCCCCCTATAAACATCATCCAAAATTCAGATATAAATCAATACTCGTAGAGTTCAATGGCATTTTATTTTCCGCAACTGCTTCAAGCTCCACTTGCTTATATCCTACGGTTTTTGCACAATCAATGCACGCATCCGTCAAAGTGCGCCCTATGCTCTGCCCCGAAATGTTTTTTCAATACTTACTTATTTATTTGCCGCATAGCCCATTCCATGTACTCATCCGTCGTCGTGAAAAGGAAAAGATTATCACGGAACTCCATCACAAGCTCCTCTATTGTTCCGGGGCTGTATCCGCCTTCAACCTTAAACCCTTCAAACTCATCAAGTGTGCCTCTCATAATCATCTGCAGGAAACGCTTCAGGTCTTTATTCGCGCTTCTGAGATTTCTAAGGTATCGTGAGGCCTTGTTATAATTACCTTTTTTATAATAGAGAATCGACAGAGGCAGAAGCATCTCGGTTTCGTTATAATAACCGAAACGCTTATGCAGTGCAAGCGCCGCTTCCTCATCTTCAAAATATGCATAAATGTGCATAAGGCGATATCGCATGCCGAGATTGTCGCCTTCGCATAGCCGCAGCAGCTCCTTACATTCTTCTTGAGCCTGACCTATTTGTCCGCACTAAATCAACGCCTCCAGAAAGGTTGTTCTAAGTCGCATGTAAGACCTTGTCTCCAGCACTCCCCAGAACTCTCCCATATATTCATCATCAAAATAGCCTTCTTCTTTCATGTGATTTGTTGCTTTCTGAACAGCCTTTGCATATTTCTGAACAAGCTCCGTTCCGGTCTTCGCCTTCATATCAATGAGCATCGCTTCAGCATCAAAATTGTACGGATCAAGCGCCAAGGCTTTTTTAGGTACTTGAGCACATCCACAACATTATCCGCATCATAGGCGAGCTCCAGATAATCATCCGACGTCTCCAGTGCAACCTTTGCAGCATTTTCAGAATTGGCATTGTAATGCAT
>JAEXBK010000030.1 GCA_023394035.1 Bacillota bacterium | reverse complement strand
TTGGAACTGGCAAAGCTGTTATGAGATAATGTAATTAATATAACGTGATTAAGATATCCCGCAGGTCGGGATATTTTGTTGTACGATATCAGATGTACCACAGCAGCCTTGTGGTTTACATAATACCTGCATATTATTCCATAAAACCACTTTTTTTGTTGTTTTTCACTCCATTTTTGATAATTAATGATACGATTATGGAGTGAAGAGTGCTTTCGAAATCAAAAAAACAGTTTGTCACAAAATATGTGTTAAAGTGTTTAATAGATAGAAGCTGCTTACAGTGAGGATGCGATGAAAAAGAAGAACGACATAATTGAAGAAGTATATAAGAAGTATTATGACTCGCTCATGGTAATCGCATGCTCGTATACACATGACAGGCACACGGCGGCGGATTTAGTGCAGGATACCTTTGTAAAGGCGATGCTTTCTTACAGGTCTGGCGGAAGCTTCATATATTGGGCGAACAAAGTGCTCAGAAACAGCTTTTACAATATGATGAGGGATAACAAAAAGTATGAGGAAATTTCGGAATACAAGGACACGAGAGCGCAGGAGGATATTCTTTCATCATATATCAAGAGCGAAGAAAAAGCGCATCTGGCAAGCCTCATATCAAATCTTCCGCTAAAATACAGGGAGATAATGATAGAAAGCATATACCTTGAGCTATCTGACGATGAAATAGCGTCGGAATATGGATATACAAAGGAAAATGTGAGACAGATAAGATCGCGTGCTGTGAAAATGCTGAAAAAAATGGAGGATGAGCACAATGAAGGATGAGAAGAATATAAGCGGAGATAAGAACACAATGGAAGAGCTCGATTTTGACAGCCTTAAGATGGATAAGGGAGAAGATTTGAGCAGCACGATAGAAAAGCAGATAGACAGGAGAATAAAAAAGATATCTCTTAAGGTCATACTTACCGTACTCGGCGTGCTGGCTTTGATATTCCTTCTTATAAATCCGGCACTGTATCTTGCATCGCCAAATCTGAAGAAGCATTTTAAAGAAAACGAAAAATCGCTGCTCCAGGACGTTCTCCATGCTTACTACGAAACGATGGACTTCTCAGATATAAGCTATTACGGCATAAGGGATATCAAGATGACCGGCTTCGGCAGATATGAGCTGTCTCTAATGATGTTCAAAAGAGGAAGCGAGATCAGAATTCCTGTTTCAAAGGTTAAGCTTGAAATGTTTGCCGGAAAGTTCAGGATAAAGGAAGACCCTGAATTTCTGGCGGGGCCGACGCTTTTGTCATTTACCACAGGGATTCAGCAGCGGGCAAAGGATGTCATCAAAGTATATGAGGAGCTTCCTGATTCCGCATACATAATGATGGGCGTTGCCTTTGATAAGCCGGTTCCGCTTGGTGATATTCTGGAGATGAAGGAGCAGGGAATATATCCGTTTTGGATAAGATTTGCTACGGACTCCGATTTCCAAGGAGGAATGGCACTTAACAACTTAGTAAGATACAGAAATGACGAGATAGATAGAGCCGATGCGACGCCTGAGGAGCTGAAGCGAGTATATATAAGCAACCTTGAGCTGCTTAGAGATAATATGAAATTATGGAGCGGACTGGAAATGTTTTGGGATACCAGGGTGTCCGGAGAATGCGCAGTTATAGAACGCCTGAATGAAACGATTGAAGGTGCGGAAAACTGTGACCCGATGCTCGTAGAGATAGTATCACTCGAAGGAAAAAAAGACGACATAATTGCATTTCTCAAGGAAAACCCTGATGCAAATATCGTCTCTAAGGATGTCAGACTAAGTCAGTATTCTCACTACAACTGATCTGTATCGCGTTTGCCGAACGGGAGAATACATCCGATCAAAAATGCGGCAACTGCAGGGATGAGCCAGTTGAAGCCATAGCTGTGCAGAGGAAGCTTCGCTACAAGTTCAGCGAAGCTTTTTATTCCGAAGGAGCTGCCGAGCAGATCACAGGCACTGATTGCGAGCGTAACAGCAGAGGCAAGGCGATAAGGCAGAAGCTTTGTGACCCTTGATCTCAAAAGCGATGTTACGACGAGCAGAACTGTAAGAGGATAAAGCAGCATCAAAATCGGTGCCGAGAAGCTTATGATCTTGGAAAGCCCGAGGTTGCATATAAGCATGGATATTACGGCGGTTACTATGATTATAGGCTTCTGAGGGATCTTGCCGTTTGTCATCTTGCTGAAAAATTCGGCTGTCGATGAAACGAGACCTATTGCAGTTGTAAGACATGCAAACGCGACAACTATTGCAAGAAGCGCCATTCCCGGTTTTCCGAGCAGCTTTATGGTTATGCTGATGAGAAGAGCTGCCTGATTCATGCTTCCGGATGCGACTTCCCCTGTCCAGATCGATCCCGTAGTAGCTCCAAGAATCGTAAGCCCTCCGTAAACGATGAAGAGCAAAATGCCTGCAATGAGTGATGAAGTTATGGTCATTTTGTTCGTCTCCTTGAGACCGGAATAGCCTTTACCGTGAACGGCATTTATTATGACTATTGCAAAGAACATGGATGCCATAAGGTCAAGCGTCTGATAGCCGTTGTAGAAGCCGTCCTTTACGACGTTCTGTGAAACAGGCGCACCGACTTCTCCGTGCGGATAGAGGATTCCCGTAATTATCATTATAAGGAGAGATACAAGGAGGACAGGAGTAAGAACCTTTCCTATTATATCTACAACCTTGTTAGGTCTTATCGTAAGTGCGAGCACGATTCCGAAAAATATGACCGAGAAAACGGCACGAAGAGTGCGGTCACCAGGATCAACCTCAAAGAGCGGAGCGACACCGAGTTCAAATGTAGTTGCCGCAGTTCTCGGAATAGCAAGTCCGGGACCTATACATATTATAATCGCAGTCGTCATGACGAGGGCAGGGAGCTTGCCTATAGGCGAGGTAATGCTTTCTATCTTGCCGTCTACGCGCGTCATCGAATATACGGCGAGTATTCCAAGACCTATATCGGCAATAAAGTAGCAGATAAAGGCGATAAACCATTCGCTTCCGGATCTGACTCCAAGGTCGGGCGGAAATATCAAATTCCCCGCACCGAAGAACATCGCAAAAAGTGCAAAACCGATAACAGTGCAGTCGGTAAGCCTTTTTCCCGATCCGCCAATCTTATGTTTCATATTTAGCAGAGCTCCTTCTCAAAAACTGATTGCTGATAATTCTTGTTATTTCGCTCCGTATAGGATATCATATGAAATAGCATAAAAAAAGCGAATCTTTTACATACAAACCATAACAAAAACGGATAGATATCATGAACACATCTAATACAAACATACAAAAACATATGGCATTCGTAACAGCCGTTTCGTGCGGAAGCTTTACCGAAGCAGCGAATATCCTCGGGTATTCACAGTCCGGAATAAGCAGAATGATAAGGGATCTCGAAACGGAATGGGGAGTAATACTGCTTGAACGCGGCAAAAGCGGCGTGATTTTAACCTCAGAGGGGGAGCAGCTTCTTCCATATGTAAGAAGGCTTTGCAATGAGTATGATTCACTCAAAAACGAAGTATCGTCGATGAATGATCTCCAAAAGGGGCTTATAAGAATAGGAACAATATCAAGTGCGGCGGCGCATCTTTTGCCGGGACTTATAAGGGGCTTCAGAAATCTTTATCCCGGTATAGGCTTTGAATTTCTTTTTGGGGATTACAGCGAGATAGAAGCGTGGATAAGGGAAGGGGCGGTAGACTGCGGTATAACATGCGTTCAGAAAGAAACGAGTTTTGATATAATTCCGTTAATACGGGATGAATGGATGGCAGTCTTGCCTGAGGACAATCCGCTTGCGAAGAAGAAAAAGGTGGATCTTAAGGCACTGTGCGACTATCCTTTCATAATGATAAAGCGCGATACATATGTTGAGATAGACGAGCTTTTCAAAAAAGAAGGTCTCAATCCCGATATAAGGTTTACTTCTTTTGATGATAATTCTATAATGGCTATGGTGGAATGCGGACTTGGAGTGAGTATACTCCCGGAGCTTGTACTTCACCGAACGCCGTATAATATAGTGAAGGCGAGCCTTGATGAGCCTATCGGACGCGATATAGTCCTTGCAATGAGAAAGAGGAACGAAGCTTCATCGGCTGCCAAGAGATTTGCAGAGTATATAGAAAAGAACAGAGGGTGATTATTATGGAACTGCTTCAAAGATTTTTGAACTACACTATTCAGAACACACAGTCCGCAGAGGGCACGGGCACAGTACCCAGCACTAAGGTACAGATGGATTTTGCCGAGAAGCTCTACGAAGAGGTAAAAGCACTTGGTGTAACCGACATAATGCTTGACGACAAGGGCTATATCTACGGAAGACTTGCATCGAATATCGAAAAGAAAGTTCCTGTAATAGCCTTTATTGCACATATGGACACTGCGCTTGAGCTTCCTTCTCCGACGGAGCTTCCTCGAGTCATCAAAAATTACGACGGAGGTGTCATAAAGCTTAATGAGACGGAGAGAATAGATCCGGCTCACGATCATAACCTTGCGCTTTCGATAGGAGATGACATCGTTGTGACGGACGGCACGACGCTTCTCGGCGGTGACGATAAGGCGGGTGTTGCCGAAATCGTAACAGGTCTTGAATATATGATAAGCCATCCTGAGTTCAGGCACGGAGAGATTGCCTTTGCATTTACGCCTGACGAAGAAATAGGAACGAGCGTCGATGATTTTGATGTTAACAAGCTGAAAGCCGATCGTGCATATACGCTTGACGGGGGAGATCCGGCAGACATCGGATGCGAGAATTTCAATGCATCATCTGCATTTGTCAAAGTCACGGGAACGGTTACACACCCGGGAGCGGCAAAGGACGTGATGAAAAACGCCGCACTGATAGCCATGGAATTTGAGAGCATGCTTCCTGCAGACGAAAGACCTGAGCATACATGCGGATATGAAGGCTTCTATCACCTGATGGATATAAACGCCGACTGTCATCATGCGGAAATGAGCTATATATTAAGGGACCCTGACGCATCAAAATTCGCTTCACGCAAGCTCCTCATGGAAAACGCCGCGGAATTTATAAACAAAAAATACGGCGACGGAACGCTTGAACTCAGCTTTAAGGAAAGCTACAGAAACATGTTCGAATACATGAAGGGATATGAGGACCATATCGAATTTGCGAAGCAAGCGATAGCGGCAGCTGGATTTGAGCCTACCTCAAGATGCATAAGAGGAGGCACGGACGGAGCCGGCATATCAAAGATGGGCGTGCCTTGCCCTAACCTCGGAACCGGTACATACAATCACCACGGACAGACTGAATTTGCAAATGTCCGCCACATGGAGAAAATGGTAGAGATAATGCTCGGCGTAATCAAACTTTATTCCGAAGCTGAATAGGACGACCATTCTACGACATAATCTATGAAGCGCTGCGCTATTGCGGAGCGCTTTTCGCTTCTGTGGGCAGCTATGCATATGGTGCGATGACATTCCGGTATTAGTGGGCGTGTTATTATGCCGTTTATCTCAAGGTCGTGCAGCAGCAGCTCCGGCATTATAGTGAGTCCGTAGCCGTTTTTGACGAGGAAGAGCGCGGAATAATCGCTTATGCTGTCAAAAAAGGTGGATGTAGGAAGCGAGTAATCCTTGAGCATCTTGCCGACATCGTATTCTACTCCCTCATACGGAGCAAGTATGGTCTTGTCTTTCAGCATTTTGAGCGGTATGCGCTTCATTGCAGCAAGCGGATGATCCTCACGGAGAACGGCATGAAGAGGGTCATCGCGCAGAGGCCATATATCAAATGAACGCTTTACCCGCGATGAAAGAAATCCGCATTCCACCTTCTTGTCTATCAGCCATTCTTCAACCTCCTCGTAGTTTCCTTCTATAACCTTGATCCTGACGCCGGGATACAGCTTGTGAAATTCCGATATGAGACCCGGAAGCCACTGTACGGCAACGCTTGATATGCTGCCGACTCTGAGCTCACCTGTAAATTCCGAAAGCAAAGCGTCGGCGGCTCTTTCGAGTGCGGCCTGATCAGCCATGAGTTTTTTTGCAAGCGGAAAAATTATGCGTCCCTCGGCACTTAAGCCGACGCCGCTCCTGTCGCGAACGAGGAGACATACTCCAAGCGATTTTTCGAGTCTTTTTATTATGTGGCTTCCGGCCGAAGGGGAATAACCGGCTTCTTCGGCGGCCTGTGTGAGGTTGCCGAGCTCGCAGGCTCTTACGAATATTGAAAGGTCTTTAGTTTCCATTCAGAAGTACTCCCATATCATCATATATCAGATAAAGTTTTCTTCAGTATACTACAGATTTCATCAATAGTCATGAAAATTTTTCAACATTGTCTTCTAAATACTTCTGTTTACAAAAGCCCGATTGCGTCATATTATGATGTCAGAAATATACTTGGAGGAACTTATATATGGACAATGAGAACCTGCAGACCAAATTCAGACCGAAGAAAGAGATAAGCATCGAGTGCTTTGTTTTTCCGGTCATTTTTATTGCATTTTTTGCACTTCTTTCTTACAGAATGGGTCTTGCTAACGTTATTAACACCGTAATGAATACGGCCTTTGATCTTCTTGTGCACACGGTATTATATATAGCTGCTGTATGTGTGATAATGGGGGCGATTTCGGAGCTTATGAGCGAGTTTGGATTTGTTGCGCTCACAAACAAAATTCTGAGACCTTTGATGCAGCCGTTGTTCGGACTTCCGGGTGCGGCGTCGCTTGGAATAGTTACGACATTTCTTTCGGATAACCCTGCAATACTTACGCTTGCGGATAATCCGAGATTCAAATACTACTTCAAGGCATATCAGTTTCCTGCACTTACAAATCTCGGAACGGCGTTCGGAATGGGTCTTATAGTATGTACTTTTATGATGAGTCTTTCCGCCGTGACAGGAGAAAGCTACGCAAAAGCAGTTGCGGTAGGACTGCTCGGAGCTACGGTTGGCTCGGTTGTGAGCACGAGACTCATGCTTATTTTTACGAAAAAAATATATGGTAAAGAAAAAGAAGCTTCGGAGGTATTCGAAACGGAAGCCTCGGCGGAATTTCAGAATGTGGAGCCGGGTTACAGACTCGTAAGAAACGGCAATATAGGGGGAAGGCTGCTCGGAGCTATGCTTGAGGGCGGAGCAGGCGGAGTAAAGCTCGGCGTCAGCATAACACCGGGAGTTCTCATCATATGCACGCTTATAATGATTTTGATGAACGGACCTTCGGCTGAGGGTACATATACGGGAGCTGCATATGAGGGTGTGAGACTGCTTCCTTATCTTGCGGAAAAAGCGAGCTTTGTTCTCGAACCGCTCTTCGGTTTTTCTTCTCCTGAGTCTATCGGTGTTCCCGTAACTGCTCTCGGAGCGGCAGGTGCGGCAATAGGAATTGCATCAAATCTTGCGCATCAGGGTCAGATAACGGGCGGAGACATCGCCGTATTTACAGCTATGTGCATGTGCTGGAGCGGATATCTAAGCACTCATACATCTATGATGGATTCGCTGAAATGCAAGCATCTGATCGGGAAAGCAATATTGTGTCATACGGTAGGCGGTCTTTGCGCAGGAATTGCGGCTCACTGGGTGTACGTGCTGTTGTCGTAAATTTTGATAGATATTTAACAAATGCCGAATTTGTAGTATAATTAACAAAGATTTAGTTTATGAAAAAGTAAGAATGAAAGATAAAGGGAGGCTCATATGTTTATTAAAAATTTCCATCACATGCGTGAAATGGTAAGCTCGGGAGAAAAAAGAACGGTTGCCGTCGTATGCGCACATGACGCACATTCGCTTGAGGCGGTACTCAAAGCCCACGAAGAAGGTCTTATGAATTACATTCTCATAGGTAAGAAGGATGAGATCCTCGAAAAAGGTGTCATCTTCAATGCGGAAATCGCAGAAGAGGATATAATCGACTGCGATGACGACAGAGAATCTGCTCTAATTGCGGTCAGACTCATAAAAGAGGGTAAGGCCGATTTCATTCAGAAGGGCATAATCAAAACTGCTACACTCCTAAAAGAAATCGTAAATCCTGAAACGGGGCTCAACGTAGGAAAACCGATATCTCATATAGCTTTCATGAATACCTCCAAATATCATAAGATAATCGGAATTACCGACGGAGGTGTCATAATAAGCCCTGATCTTGAGATGAAAAAGAAAATAGTCGAAAACTCGGTAGAAGCATTTATGAACCTCGGATACGACAAGCCTAAGGTTGCAGCTTTGTGTGCAATCGAGCTTGTAAATCCTAAAATGCCTGAAACGATTGATGCGGATGCACTCAGCAAAATGGCGGATTCAGGAGAAATCAAAAACTGCTATATAGCAGGACCTATTTCGATGGATCTTGCCTGTGATGCGGAATCGGCAACTATTAAGGGGTATCATCACCCTGTAGCAGGAGATGTTGATATTCTTCTTGTTCCGGGCATTGCCACAGGAAATATAGTGGTAAAAGCGATGGTAGGCTTCTCCGATGCGCAGTTTGCGGGTTGTGTAGTAGGAGCACAGTGCCCTATAGCTCTTAATTCGAGAAGCTCATCGTTCGAAGAAAAATATTACGGACTTATTGCATGTAGTTTAATGGCGGGAGGAGTAAAATAGAAATGAAACTGTTACTTACAGGCGACGAAGCAATAGCAAGAGGCGCATGGGAGGCAGGCGTATGTCATGCTTCTGCTTATCCTGGCACTCCGAGCACGGAGATACTTGAGAATATCGCAGGATATAAGGAAATCTATGCGGAATGGTCGCCTAACGAAAAGGTGGCAATGGAAGCGGCAATAGGCGCTTCGATGGCAGGCGTAAGAAGCATGGCTTCAATGAAACACGTAGGTGTAAACGTCGCTGCCGATCCGCTCATGACATTTACATATATGGGCGTAAACGGCGGAGCTGTAATCGTAACGGCTGACGAACCGGGTATGTTCAGTTCACAGAATGAACAGGACAACAGAAACTACGCCAAAATGGGAAGAATCCCTATGTTTGAACCTGCAGACAGCCAGGAATGCCTTGATATGATGAAGGCTGCTTTTGATATCTCGGAAGAGTACAATGTCATATCTATGATAAGACTCGTAACACGCGTATGTCACAGCAAATCTATCGTTGAGTGCGGGGAAAGAGAAGATCATCCGATCAAAGAATGGACCCCCGATCCTATGAAATACGTAGCACTTCCGGCTCATTCAAGAGTGCTTAGGGTACATATAGAAGAAAGACAGAAGGCACTTGCCGAATATGCGGAGGTCAGTCCTTTCAACTATGCGGATATGCACGATACGAAGATAGGAATCATCGCATCAGGTCCGAGCTATTATTATGCAAAGGAAGTATTCGGAGACAGTGCATCTTACCTTAAGCTCGGATTTACCAATCCGCTTCCGATCGGCATGATCAAAGACTTCTGCCGCAAGGTAGATAAGGTATATATCATAGAAGAGGATGATCCTTACATCGAAGAGTTCGTTCAGAGACTCGGTATAGAGTGTCACGGCAAGGACACGCTTCCTCCTTATGGCGAGATGACTCCTGATGTTATAAGAAGATCATTTTTCGGAGATGCGCTTCCGGGCGTTGATTTTGATGCTACAAAGATAATAAAGCGTCCGCCTTCGCTTTGTGCGGGCTGCCCTCACAGAGGACTTTTCTACAGACTCGGAAAACGCAAGGACATAATGATAAGCGGCGATATAGGATGCTATACACTCGCTGCCGGTGCTCCGTATAAGGCGATGAATTCGTGTGTATGCATGGGCGCTTCGATATCCGTTGGACACGGTGCACAGCAGGCGTTCAACCGCGCAGGCATTAAACGCAAAGTTGTAACGGTGCTTGGCGATTCGACATTCTTCCATACGGGCATAAACTCGCTGATAAACACGATTTACAATAACAGTAATACCGTAAATATAATTCTCGATAACAGAATAACCGGTATGACAGGTCATCAGCAGAATCCGGGCACGGGCTTTACCGTTGAAGGCGAGCCTACGAACATGATCGACATCAAGGAGCTTGTCAAGGCGATAGGAGTAAAGCACATAAAGGTCATAGATCCGAACGACCTTAAGGCGGTCGATGCGGCTCTTGATGAATTTATTCCGCTTGATGAGCCGTCTGTAATCATAACGAGATGGCCTTGCGTGCTTAAGAAATTCTCTGATGCAGACCTTAACGAGTGGCCGGGTCTTTTCAGCACAAAGAACGCTGTCGACACTGAAAAGTGCATAGGCTGCAAACGCTGTCTCGGAACAGGATGTCCTGCTCTAATATATGACAATGAAGCAAAGAAGGTCAGCATTGCAAGAGCCGACTGCGTAGGCTGTGATGTGTGTACTCAGGTTTGTCCGACAGGCGCTATCGGAAAGGAGACGAAATAATGACTAAGAACATTCTTCTTGCCGGTGTAGGCGGGCAGGGAACAATACTTGCCGCAAAGATGCTTACCATAGGTCTTATGGAAGCAGGATACGATGTTAAGATGAGCGAAATACACGGCATGAGCCAGAGAGGCGGAGATGTCGTTTCACAGGTCAGATACAGCAGGGATAAGGTCTTTTCACCTGTTGTGGAGCAGGGTTCGGCTGATATCGTAGTGGCATTTGAAGAGATGGAGGCGCTTAGAAACCTCACATACCTCAAGCCAAACGGTACCGTGGTAGTAAATACTGTCAGAATCCCGTCGATGACGGTTTTGACGGGAGCCGAAAAATATCCTGAGGAAGTCCTTCCTGAGATAGAAAAAGCTGCCGGCAATATGAGAGCCATCAATGCGAGCAGGATGGCTGAGGAGCTCGGAAACATCAAAGCGGCTAACGTTATACTTCTTGGAGCTCTCGTGCAGTCCATGGGACTTGATGATATAGACTGGGAAGAAATAGTAAGAAATAACGTAAAAGCAAAATTTATAGATCTGAATATCAAAGCCCTTAAGGCAGGAATGGAGGCAGTAAAGTGATCTCTTCAAAGATGCGTCCTCTGGTACAGAACAACTCGGTTATCAGACAGATGTTCGAAGAAGGAAAACGCCTTGCGTCTATATACGGCAAGGAAAACGTTTTTGATTTCAGTATAGGCAATCCTAATGTTCCGGCTCCGGATGAAGTAAAGCAGGCGATACTTGATATCGTACAGAACGAAGATCCGCTTAAGCTTCACGGCTATATGAGCAATGCCGGATTCCCGGAGACGAGGAGAGCCGTGGCAGGAAATCTCAACAGGAGATTCGGTACAAACTTTACCGAAAGAAATATAATAATGACGGTAGGTGCGGGAAGCGCACTTAATGTGCTGCTAAAGACGATGACAGAAGACGATGATGAAATCATCTGCATTGCACCGTACTTTGTCGAATACGGCAATTATATAAGAAACTATAACGGCAAGCTTGTAGTGATTTCGGCAAATCCGGAGGGTGGCTTCATGCCGCGCTTTGATGAGCTTGAATCAAAGATAACGCCTAAGACAAAGGCTGTTATAATCAACAATCCAAATAACCCGACCGGAGTGATATATCCTGAATCCGTCATAAAGGAGCTTGCCTCAATACTCGAGAGAAAACAGAAGGAATTCAAAACGACTATATACATAATCTCCGATGAGCCTTACAGAGAGCTTGCATATGGCGGTGCGGATGTTCCGTATATAACTAAGTTTTACAATAATACTGTTGTAGGATACTCTTATAGTAAATCAATGTCATTGCCGGGTGAGAGAATAGGATACATAGTCATCCCGTCCGAATCCGACAATGCGGAAGAATTTATAGATGCTGCAACTATTGCAAACAGGGTAACGGGATGCGTCAATGCACCGTCTCTCATACAGCTCGTGATCGAAAGATGCGTCGATGCAAAATGCAATGTCGCATATTACGAGAAAAACGGAAAAACTCTTTACGAAGGACTGACAAAGCTCGGCTTCGAGTGCGTAAAGCCGCAGGGAGCCTTTTATCTGTGGGTAAAATCACCTGTTGCGGACGAGAAGGAATTTGTAGAGGAAGGAAAGAAGCAGAATCTTCTCTTCGTTCCGGGCAGTTCGTTTGCGGGACCGGGATATGTGAGAATATCCTACTGCGTAGACTATGAGACTGTTGTAAATTCACTTCCAAGGTTTGCAGAAGTGGCAAAAAGTATTTTTAACAATAATGTGTTCGGGAGAAAATCATGAGCATAAGACAACTGATAATAAATCCGGGCTCAACGAGCACCAAGATCGCCGTATTTGAAGATGAAAACGTGGCTCTGAGCACTAATATCACACATGCTGCAAGCGACATTGAGGCATGCGGATCGCTATACGGCCAACTTGATATGAGAACAAATGCGATAAGATCATTTCTTCACCAAAATGGATTTGAGTTAAGTTCATTTGATTCCGTAATGTGTCGCGGCGGAATGGTGTGGGGCATTGAGATGGGCGGCTATAGGGTGAATGACGAGCTTGCCTCGGCCCTGCAGGATGAAGAATATACATCACCACATGCTTCTGCTCTCGGAGGACTGATAGGGAAGACTCTTGCAGACGAGGCCGGAATATCAGCATATATATACGATGCCGTAACAGGTGCGAAGCTTCCTGATGTTGCAAAAGTCACAGGCTTCCCTGAAATCGTAAGAAAGAGCTGCTGCCATGTGCTCAATTCACATGCGGTGTCGCTTAAATATGCGAAGGACTGCGGCAAAAAATATGAGGATCTTCATCTCATCGTTGCCCACCTCGGCGGCGGTATTTCGTTCTGTGCAATAGAAAACGGAACGATAATAGATTCAATCGGTGACGATGACGGCGCATTTTCACCTGAACGCTCGGGATTTACACAGATTCTTCCTATCATAAAGATGTGCTACAGCGGAAAGTACACATATGCGGAGATGCAGAAAAAAATCAGAGGCAAAGGTGGTCTTGTCGCATATCTTGGAACATCTGATGCGAGAGATATAGAGAAGATGATAGCTTCGGGCGACAAAAAAGCGGAGCTTCTCTATAAGGCTCAGGCTTACCAGATCTCGAAGGGCATAGGCGAGCTTACGGTTGCACTCAAAGGCAAATGTGATGCAATCATCCTTACGGGAGGAATTGCATACTCTAAGATGCTCACAGATATGGTAATAGAACAGGCGGGATTCCTTGCTCCTATAGTAATTTACCCGGGAGAATCGGAGATGGAAGCTCTTGCAGCCGGCGGCATGAGAATGCTGAAGGGGGAAGAAGTTATAAAAGACTTCCGAAAAGAAAATCTGGCTAAGAATCTTAATTTGCCGTTCTGATATGCGAAAACAAATAAGCTGCCGTTTCGGCAGCTTATTTTTATGCACTTTTGTATCAGCCTATGCCGCCGTTATTTGAGCCGTAGATAATCTTGCCGTTTTTGCGACGCGGCGAGCCCTTTGATAAATTTGATTATTAAAGACCTTTGCAGGGTATGTTATAATTGCGTATATAACAGTGATTGCAGAGGTAAGATTTGAGCTACGATTCGTTTGACATCATCAATAAGCTTGAGAGCGTGCATAGGCTTTCCGAGGGCGAATATGAATTTCTTATAAGCGAATATCTCGAAGGAAAAAATTCGGATAGACTTGCAGCTTTTGCTATACAAAAAGCTGACAAAGCACGCAGGAAGGTGTACGGAAACAGCATTTTTATACGCGGACTCATAGAGTTTTCCAGCTTCTGCAAAAATGATTGCTATTACTGCGGAATAAGGAGAAGCAACAAAAAAGCCGAACGGTACAGGCTTTGCGAAGATGTAATTTTGGAGTGCTGCACGGCAGGCTATGATCTCGGATTTCGCACCTTTGTTCTTCAGGGAGGGGAAGACCCACATTTCAGTGACGAGCATTTTATCCCCATAATAAAAAAAATAAAGACATCATTTCCCGACTGTGCGCTTACTATATCGGCAGGCGAGCGCAGCACCGAGAGCTTCAAGGCTATTTTTGATGCGGGAGCGGACAGATATCTTTTGAGGCACGAAACCGCTGACAAAGATCACTATGCTAAGCTGCATCCGAGGGACTTAAGCCTCGAAAACAGGATTGCCTGCCTGAACGAGCTTAAAAAAATCGGTTTTCAGACCGGATGCGGATTCCTTGTAGGCTCACCGCACCAGACGCCTCATACTCTTGCAAAGGATTTGATGCTTGTGCAGGAGTTTCATCCTGCGATGTGCGGCATAGGTCCGTTTATTCCTCATAAGGATACGCCTTTTGCAGAGGAAATGCGGGGAGATGTCGATTTGACGATATTTTGTATATCGATACTCAGGCTGATACATCCGGAAATGCTGATACCGGCTACGACGGCACTCGGAAGTGCAGATGAAAAAGGGCGTGAAAAGGGCATACTGGCAGGTGCAAATGTCGTAATGCCTAACCTTTCGCCGGAAAGCGTCAGAAAAAAATATAACTTATACAACGGCAAAAAAACAGACGGTGACGAAGCGGCTGAAAGACTTGAATCCCTTAGAGAACGGATAAAATCGATAGGCTTCGAAGTGGTTATAGACAGAGGCGATGTGAGAAGCGCCGATTATGAAAAGGTGAATTGAAATGGCAAAGTATAGTCCTAAATCGTTAAGAGCCGAAGAATTTATTTCGGATGAAGAAATACTCGCGACTCTTCAATATGCAGAGGAAAACAAAAATAATATAGAACTCATAGACGAAATTTTGAAAAAGGCTGCACCTGTTAGGGAAGACGGAAAAATCTTTTGCAAGGGGCTGACGCACAGAGAGGCTTCGGTGTTGCTCGCATGTGAGATACCTGAAAAGGTCGAAGAAATGTATCGCCTTGCAAAAGAAATCAAGCTTTCTTTTTACGGAAACAGAATCGTTCTCTTTGCGCCGCTCTATCTTTCGAATTACTGCGTGAACGGATGTGTATACTGCCCTTATCACCTGAAAAACAAGCATATCGTTCGCAAAAAGTTGACTCAGGATGAGGTACGTGCAGAAGTAACGGCACTTCAGGATATGGGTCATAAGCGCCTTGCGATAGAAGCAGGTGAAGACCCGGTAAACAATCCTATAGAATATATCCTTGAGTGTATAGATACGATATACAGCATAAAGCACAAGAACGGTGAAATAAGGCGTGTAAATGTCAATATAGCGGCAACTACCGTAGAAAACTATAAGAAGCTCAAGGACGCAGGCATAGGTACATATATACTTTTCCAGGAAACATACCATAAGAAGAGCTATGAGGAGCTTCATCCTACGGGACCGAAGCACAACTACGACTACCATACAGAAGCGATGGATCGTGCTATGGAGGCTGGGATAGATGATGTCGGACTTGGTGTTCTCTTCGGTCTTGACAAATATAAGTACGAATTTGCAGGACTTCTCATGCATGCGGAGCATCTTGAGGCGGTTCACGGTGTAGGCCCGCATACGATAAGTGTGCCGAGAATAAAGCATGCAGACGACATCGATCCCGATGTTTTTGATAACGGAATCGACGATACGACATTTGCCAAGATCATCGCATGTATCAGGATAGCAGTTCCTTATACAGGAATGATAATATCTACAAGGGAAAGCGAAGCTGTTCGCGGCAGAGCGCTCGAAATAGGTGTTTCACAGATAAGCGGCGCATCAAGAACATCCGTAGGCGGATACTCGGAAGAGGAACGCCCTCACGACACGGAGCAGTTTGATGTCTCCGATCAAAGGACGCTTGACGAAGTTGTAAACTGGCTTATGAAGCTCGGCTATATACCGTCGTTCTGTACAGCATGCTACAGAGAAGGAAGGACCGGTGACAGGTTTATGACCTTGTGCAAAACGGGGCAGATACAGAACTGCTGTCATCCTAATGCCTTGATGACACTCGCGGAGTACCTGACCGACTATGCTTCGGAGGAAACGGCAAATGAAGGTAAACAGCTTATAGAGTCGGAGCTTGAGCGTATACCTAAGGACAAGGTCAAATCAATAGCGGAAGAAAACATCAAAGAGATATACAAATCAAATGCGAGGGATTTCAGATTCTGATAAGGAAAGAAGTGATGGATATGCCACTTGAAGGAACAGTAAACGCAGAGCGAATTCATATATCGTTTTTCGGTATGACAAATTCCGGAAAATCAAGTCTCGTGAACATGCTGACAGGTCAGGAGACCGCACTCGTATCAGATATCAGAGGGACGACGACGGATCCGGTCAAAAAAGCAATGGAGCTTTTCCCTCTCGGCCCGGTTTTGATGATAGACACGCCGGGACTTGATGACGAAAGCCTTCTTGGAGCAAAGCGAATAGAACGTACAAAGCGAATCCTTGATCAGACGGATATTGCGGTAGTTGTTATTTCTGCGGAAACGGGCATAACGAAAAAAGACGAAGAGCTGATTGGAATCATCAAAGGCAGGAAGATACCGTTTATTACGGTGATGAACAAATCGGATCTTACAGGTGCATCGGGCTTCGGGAAATACGAAGATGCTGTATATGTAAGTGCCTTGAACGGGGATGGCAGAGAAGCCCTGCTAAAGAAACTTTCGGAGTTCAAGCCTGATAAAAAGGAAAAGGATATAATAGGAGATCTTCTTTCAGAGGGAGATATTGCGGTGCTTGTAACGCCGATAGACGAATCGGCGCCTAAGGAACGCCTCATATTGCCGCAGCAGCTCACCATAAGGTCGATTTTGGATAAGGGTGCATCTGCGATCATTACGCGTGAGCATGAGTATATATCGTCGCTTAAGGCACTCAAAAAAGCACCTGAGCTTGTCATAACGGATTCGCAGGTCTTTGATTTTGTCAACAAAAATACGGACAGCGCGATACCGATTACTTCATTTTCGATACTGTTTGCAAGATATAAAGGTTTTTTGCAGCAGGCACTTGACGGAGCGATGGCTTTGGATAATTTGGAAGACGGGGATACTGTGCTGATTTCTGAGGGCTGCACTCACCACAGACAGTGCGGCGATATAGGTTCGGTCAAACTTCCTGAATGGATAGGTGCGTATACGGGCAAGAACCTGAAATATGAATTCACATCCGGCGGAGATTTTCCGCAGGACATTCAGAAATATAGACTGATCGTTCACTGCGGCGGCTGTATGCTTAACGAGAAGGAAGTAAGCGTGCGAGCTGAAAAAGCGTCATTGGCAGGAGTGCCTATGACAAATTACGGAATTCTTATAGCACATATAAACGGAATACTAAAGCGAAGCACCTCTATGCTATAGAGGTGCCGAATCTTTCTTTTATGAGGCGAACAAGAACATCGACAGGGAGTCCGACTACGGTTTCGTAATTACCTTCGATGCGGTCTACGTACTTTCCGAAAGCTCCCTGAATCGCGTATGCGCCTGCTTTATCAAAAGGCTCGCCGGTAGCTATATATTCATCGATTTCTTTCTTTGTGTATTTTTTGCAGAAGACCTTTGTTATATCGCAGAGGACTTCTTTTTTGTCTGTCCCTGTTTCAATGACTGCAATGCCGGTCATGACTTCATGGTCGGTGCCGTTTATGCGCATCAGCATCTCTTCAGCTTCTGATATATCCTTAGGTTTACCCATAATACCGTTTTTGTTAACGACGGTATCGGCGGCTATTATAAGTGTTCCGGGTGCTGCGTGTTTTGATGCACAAAGAGCTTTTTTGAGGGCCAGGAACATTACCGCTTCTTTTGCCGAAGATATGGCATCGATGTTTTCATCAACGTCAACAGGCATTATATCTGCTTTGATTCCGTGCTGCGACAGAAGTTCTCTGCGTCTTGGTGAGCCCGACGCAAGTATCAGTTTTTTTGACATCGTTAACCTCGTTTCTTTTCTTAAAGATATTTTACCATACAGTAATATCATTTACAAAGAAGAAGCTGTATGGTATTATTTAACACATATCGGGAGGACAATAAACTTTGAGTAAAATAGAAATAAGAGATGCTTCACAAGGAACAAACGGAAGCTTTAACAGAACAAGAAAAACAAAGAAGAATCGCAGAAAAGCGATAATCATAGTACTTGTATGCCTTTTTATCTTAATATTGGGAGTTGGTGCTTTTTCCTACTACTATGCCATGAGCAAGCTTGACAAGGTTAAGCGCGTGGAAGAGGAGGCTGAACTGACAAATAAGGAGCTGTCGTGCGTAGATGTCAACGGATATGCGAATATTCTTCTTATCGGCGTAGATGCGAGAGATATGTCGTCTTTTGATGATGCGCGTTTCGACTGCATTATAATAGCCAGCATAGAAGAAAAGACGGGAAAGGTTCACCTGCCCTCCGTATATAGAGATACACTTCTTAAGATCGGCGATGACGATATGTATGAGAAGATAAACGCGGCACTCGCATACGGCGGATCCAAAGAAGGTCCTAAGTTGTTGATGAAGAGCCTCAATCAGGCATTCGATCTTAATATAAGCAAATATGTAATGTTTAACTTCAAGTCAGTTGCAGATATGGTTGATGCTCTTGACGGAGTTGATGTTAATGTCGAGGAATATGAGATTGAGGAGCTGAACAAATTTACCGTTAAATCTGCCGTTTATACAGGAAGAACAGAGGATCAATACAATTTAGTTGAGAAGCCGGGTCTGCAAACCTTAACAGGACCACAGGCTGTTTCTTACGGCAGAATAAGAAAAGGTGTAGGTGACGATTTTAAGCGCACCGAAAGAATGAGGATAATAGCAGGTCTTTTGCTCGACAAAATAAAGAAACAGTCGGTCAAGAAGATTGACAAGCTTCTCGATATCGTTATGCCTGAGATAAGAACTAATTTGAGCAATTCGGATATTCTTGCACTTGCATTCAATGCGATAAAATACAACATAAAAGGAAGCGATAGCATGCCGTACAATGTTACTACAGGCTATCTCAGTGGGGTATCTTATGTTTTCCCTGCAAATCTAAGAGACGATGTAATCGAGATGCACAAGAAGGTATTCAATGATGTATCATATTATCCTTCTGAAACGGTAGAAAGCATCAGCGAACAGATAATATATCTGTCAACGGGGTCAAGCCAGTATACGGACATACCGGAGGAAGTAATAGAAACTCCGATTGTACCGGAAACACCTGCTCCGCAGGAAACTCCGTCAGATCCGGAACCAAACGTGACTCCGGGCACCGGAGATACGCCTTCTCAGAGCGAAAATCCGCCGACACCACCTGATTCCGGAAACGGTAACGGTACAAATAACGGCGGTAGCGGGTCAAACGAAGGTGATAATAATCCGCCGGCACCTGATCCGGGACCGGATCCGAACAACGGCGGCGGTGCTCCTAATCCGGATACGCCACCGGGAGACAGTCCTATTGTAAAACCATAAATTCAGATTAAACAAAAGGCATTTCCGGTATTATGCGGGAAATGCCTTTTGATGCTTATTAGGTAATACGATTATTTGCAGGCTTCCTGTATGATGGCTATACCTGCACTTACTCCGAGTCTGTCTGCGCCTGCATCTATCATTGCTCTTGCAGTATCGTAATCCCTGATGCCGCCGGAAGCTTTGACTGATACTTTTTCGGAAACCGAGGCTCTCATGATCTCAACATGGTGAAC
>JAEXBK010000082.1 GCA_023394035.1 Bacillota bacterium | reverse complement strand
ATAGATATCTGTAAGTACGAGAACGTCGGCATCGTTGAACGAATCGACAAATTCATCAAAGAGAGCAAGCGTCCGCGTATACGTATGCGGCTGGAACAGACACCAGATGCGATTATGAGGTATGTTCTTTGCTGCAGAAAGTGTCGCTTTGATTTCGGTCGGATGATGTGCATAATCATCTATAACAGTAACGTCTTGTTCCGTCTTTCCTATAATATCGAATCTTCTCTTTGTCCCGTGATACATAGCGATCGTGGATATAATCGTTTCAGCAGGAACACCGAGTATATGTCCGCATGCAAATGCTGCCGTCGCGTTCAAAATATTATGTTCTCCAGGAACACTTAGGCTGATTTCTCCGAGGTCTTCTCCATTATTATGAATATGGAAGTGCGGAAGCCCTTCGGGTGAAAAGCTGACATCAGATACGGAGTAAGTACTCTGAGGATTATATCCGTATGTTATAACGCCCGGAAGATCCTTTATTACTCTGTTTACAAACGGATTTGCATCATATGCTATGATTTTTCCGCCTGCCCTTACGTTTCTTGTAAATGAATCAAATGAGTTTACGATATGATCAATATCCTTAAAATAGTCAAGATGATCCGAATCTATATTCAGGATTATCTCAATCATAGGTCTGAGTTCAAGGAAGCTGTCCCTGTACTCACATGCCTCAGTCACAAAAAAAGAGCCTCTTCCAACCTTGCAGTTCCCGCAGAGTTCGCTAAGTGTGCCCCCTACGAGAATCGTAGGATCAAGCCCTGCATGTTCAAGTATAAGTGAGACCATTGATGTAGTCGTTGTTTTTCCGTGCGTACCGCTTATCGCGATGCTCTGTTCGAATTCGTCCATAAGGACACCAAGAACCTCTGCTCTTGATGCAAGCGTTATATTCTTTTCTCTTGCCCTTATAATCTCCGGGTTTTCCTCGGCAATGGCAAGGGAGTATACTATAAGATCGGCATTTTCCACATTCTCGGCTCTATGACCGATATATATGGAAGCTCCCATTTTTCTCAGCTTATCGACTATTTCCGAATCCTTCATATCTGAGCCGGATACGCTATATCCTCTTGAAAGCAGGATCTCTGCAATTGCAGACAGACCAATGCCTCCGATTCCGATACAGTGGATATTCCGGTGATCCTTAAAATTAAGCATGTTAAAACCTCCATAAAATAGGTATCCTTATTATAGCATATCGAATTGTAAATTTCTCCGGAATTGACAAAAAATCTAAAAAGAAATAAGATAAATTCATATAAGATCGGAGGGCTGTAATGAAACGAGCAGAAAGAATCGGAGCCATAATCAAAATACTATCGGGAAATCCTTGCAGGGTGATTCCTCTTAAGCAGCTGTGCGATACGCTTGGTGCCGCAAAATCGAGCATAAGCGAGGATCTTTCAATCGCATCTGATGCGATTAAAATAACAGGCAGCGGTCATATAGAAACCTTGGCCGGTGCAAAAGGCGGCGCATATTTTGTTCCTGATATTTCGGATCAGTCACTTAAGGAGCTTCAGGAGGATTTCTGCAAAAAACTTTCGGATCCCGCACGCATCCTTACAGGAGGCTTCCTCTATACTTCCGATATCATGTTTGCTCCTGAATTCACCGATCGTCTTGCTGATGTTTTTGTAAGAAGATTCATTGACTCCGGAGCTGATTTTGTTGCAACGGTCGAAACAAAAGGTATTCCTCTCGCTTCGCAGACTGCAAGGAAGCTCGGACTCCCTCTCGTCGTCATAAGGCGTGAAGCAAAGGTCTCCGAAGGCTCTACTGTCAGCATCAACTACTTTTCCGGATCCTACGACAGAGTTCAGATGATGTCCCTGTCAAAGAGAGCCGTAACACCAGGCTCAAAAGCCCTTGTTATTGATGACTTCATGCGCGGCGGCGGCAGCACTAAGGGAATACGTGAAATCCTTGCCGAGTTTGATGAATCAGTTTGCGGAACAGGAATAGCAATAGTTTCAAAGAGTCCCGAAAAGAAGAAAATAGACGATTATACCGCCATAGTATATCTCGGAAATGTCGACGAAGCTGCCAGAACCATTGAAGTTGCGCCAAATTATCAAATTTTCTGGAAATAGTATTGTATTTCTATTTCTTTTGAAGTATAATACTGATAATTTAAGGGAGCAAAAGGAAGGTGTAGACATGAATATTACTGATGTTCGCATACGCAAAATCAATGATGACGGTAAGATGAAAGCCGTAGCGTCAGTTACTTTTGATAATGAGTTCGTAGTTCACGACATCAAGATCATTGACGGGCAAAACGGTTTATTTGTAGCCATGCCAAGTCGAAAAATGGGTGAAGGTGATTTCCGCGATATCGCTCATCCTCTTGTCTCGGATATGAGAAATAAGATTAAGGATGCGATTTTTGAAGCATACGAAAAAGCTTTGAATGAACCTGAAGAATAACATCTTACAACAACGAAAAACTCGCCTGCGTATTTCCGCAGGCGAGTTTTGTTTTATTTAGGATTTCCCCCAGAGGAAAAGCAAAAGCAATATCATGAGTCCAAACCCGATAACATAGACCATTCCAAGCTTGAAAGACATTTTAATTGCTTCAAGGATCAAAATTCTTCTGTCTTCCTTGTCTAAAGGCTCAACCATATTATTGTTATGCCCTGACATCATCTCCGGGGACTTAGGTGATGATGTGTTGCCGCGTCTTTTGAGACCGAACCACGTTTCCGCTATTCCGCGCGGTTCGAGTATGCTCATATCAGCAACTACTCTTCCGTCATCATCTTCGTATCGCTTTTTTTGCATAGGCGTTTCCTATCCTACTCCTCATCAAAGAGGTGGCACGTTACATAATGTCCAGGTTCGATTTCTCTCTGTTCAGGAGCTATCGTCTTACATTTTTCCATGCAATATGCGCATCTCGTATGGAACTTACATCCCGAAGGAGGGTTGGCCGGTGAAGGAATCGAGCCTTCAAGTACGATTCTGTTCATCTTAGCCTTAGGGTCAGCTACAGGAACAGCCGACATAAGCGCCTTTGTGTACGGGTGAAGCGGATTCTGGAATATATCCTTCTTATCGCCGTATTCGACGAGGCTTCCTAAGTACATTACACCAACCGAGTCCGATATATACTCAACTACCGACAGATCGTGTGAAATGAAGAGATAGCTGAGCTGGTGTTCCTCCTGAAGATTATTCAGTAGGTTTATGATCTGAGCCTGAATAGATACGTCAAGAGCCGATACCGGTTCGTCGCAGACTACGAATTCAGGGTTAACCGCAAGAGCTCTCGCTATGCAGATTCTCTGTCTCTGACCGCCGGAAAATTCATGTGGATATCTGAACTTGTGGAAAGGCTGAAGTCCGCATTCGTCCATTACCTGGTCGATATAGTCGTTATATTCCTTGCTTGGAACGATATTGTGTTCTCTTACAGCTTCTCCGATTATTTCTCCTACAGGAAGTCTCGGTGAAAGTGATGAGAACGGATCCTGGAATATTATCTGCATTTCCGTACGAAGAGCGCGCATTTCCGCCTTTGACTTCTCGTACACTTCCTGACCGTTGAAGAGTACCTGTCCGGCTGTTTTGTCATCACCGTAAAGACGAAGTATGGTTCTTCCCGTTGTGGTTTTTCCGCATCCGGATTCTCCTACAAGACCCATAGTCGTTCCACGCTTAAGATTAAACGTTACTCCGTCAACAGCCTTTACATGACCGACAACTTTGTTAAGCATACCGCCCTTGATCGGGAAGTGTTTTTTGAGCCCTATTACACTGAGGATGTACTGTGGATCATATTCAAATTTCTTCTCAACGGTTTCGATAATTTTTTCGTTATCCATCATTCTTCACCCTCCTTTTTGTTTTCTTCATAGAAACGATAGCAGCTGACTTTATGTGTTTCAGTAAGTGAAATTTCACATGGATACTCGCCATCGCAGCAAGGGAGTCTCTTTTCACATCTGTCACGGAAATAGCAGTAATTAGGCATGTTGATAGGGTTAGGAACTTTACCCGGAATCGAGTACAGCTCGTCAACCTCTCTGCCGACAACAGGCTTTGATGCCATAAGACCGATCGTATAAGGATGTGCCGGATGATAGAATATATCCTCTGCTGTACCCTGCTCTACGATTCTTCCTGCATACATTACTACGACATAATCTGCCATCTCGGCAATAACTCCGAGGTCGTGCGTAATAAGCATGATCGATGAGTTTATCTTGTCCTTCAGGTTTCTAAGAAGGTCAAGTATCTGAGCCTGAATTGTTACATCAAGTGCAGTTGTAGGTTCGTCTGCGATTATAACCCTTGGATTACAAGCAAGAGCCATAGCGATCATTACACGCTGACGCATTCCGCCTGAAAGCTCGTGCGGGAACATTCTGTATACGCCCTCGCTGTTTGCTATACCTACCATATCAAGAGCTTCTATTGTACGCTTCTTGATATCCTCGGCACTTTTGCCTTCGCCTTCGTGAAGAGCGATTACCTCATCCACCTGATCACCGATTCGGAAAACAGGGTTAAGAGAAGTCATAGGCTCCTGGAAAATCATCGATACCATGTTACCTCTGATTCCCTGCATGCCCTCCTGGCTCATCTTACTTATCTCATAAGCCTTGCCCTCGCCCATGTTAAGGCGTATTTCGCCTTCGACGATCTGTCCCTGAGGACGCTGCAGAAGCTGCATGAGTGAAAGTGATGTTACCGATTTTCCGCAGCCGGACTCACCTACAACTCCGACGGTCTTGCCGATAGGAACATTGAAGCTCACGCCGTCAACGCTCTTTACCGTACCTGAGTCCGTAAAGAAGTATGTGTGCAGATTGTCAAATTCAACTGCGTTTTTTGTATCGTGCATATTAGTGAGATATTCCGATTCAGGAACGTTTCTGCGTTTCCATTTTTTCTCGTATTCCGTAGTTATCTTACGATTTGCTTTTGAAATTGCTCTTGATTCTTTCGCGGTAAGATATCCTTCCGCTTTGCCTTTTTTAGACATGTTGGACCTCCTTACCGTTTCATCTTAGGGTCAAATGCATCCCTAAGTCCGTCACCGACTAAGTTGAATGCCAATACTGTAACAAGCAGGCAGAAACCGGCCGGTATCCAAATAAACCAATAGTTAGTTAGAACGTACGTGTCGTTTACGTCGTTGATAATATTTCCCCATGATGCGAACGGGAACTTTACGCCGAGTCCGAGGAATGAAAGCGTAGCTTCCGTAAGTATCGTTGAGCCGAGGCTCATCGTCATCGCGACTATAAGCTGCGGAATTACGTTTGGTATCAGATGTCTGAATATACGTCTTGATACTCTGATTCCGCATGCTTCTGTTGCTGTCATGTATTCCTGCTCGCGAAGTGAGAGGATCTGTCCTCTTACAAGTCTTGCTATCCCTGCCCAGCCGAGGAATCCGAGTATGAGCATCAGGTAAATCATTCTTGTCTGAGGATTTACTCTCATAGCATCCATCATAGCACCGAGTATGATGATTATAGGAAGTGAAGGTATGCAGTAGAATACGTCAACCATTCGCATTATCAGGTTATCGACCCATCCGCCGAAATATCCCGAAACACCACCCATAACAACGCCGATAAGAGTTTCGATAAATACGACGATAAAACCTATGTAGAGAGATACACGACCGCCGTACATGAGTCTTGTAAGCATGTCCATACCGTTTCTGTCAGTTCCGAGCCAATGCGATCCGGATGGGCTGCTGTATGTGTCAAACAGCTTCGTCTTAACGGACTGGAGAACGTTCCATGTGTTTGTTGGAGCATCGAATTTCAAGATGTAATCCGCTTTCAGACCTTCCTTGTCTGTAAACGTAAATACTTCATCCTTCTTTTCGATGGCTTCAAGAAGTGAATCCTTAAATTCTCTGCTTAAGAATACATCTGACATTACAGCCTGGATGCTGTACTTGCTTACATAGGCGAAGTCTTCACCGTCGGCTGTAATCCCGCCGTCTTCACTTACAACGTACTTTTTCCCTGCTACTTCGAAGTTCTTAGTTTTGCCTTCGAATGCTTTGAGTGCGCCTAACTGTACTTCAAACGGAATAGAAGCGTCTTTGGTGTTCGGGCTTACTATGTTGTATGATGCTATTGCGATAACCTCATCGCCCGATTTTATCGTATATAAGTTATTTCCTTCTTTTGTGAACGTATATGTCGTTCCGTCGGCTTCAAAAGAGTTGCTGCCGCTCGTCGTTGCAAGTACAAATCTTGCCTTTGCAAGCGATGAGAAATTGCTTCCTTCTGTTGAAACGTATCTGAAGGTTTTGTTTTCTACGACTGCTGCGAACTTTTTGTTTTGCTCATCGTATCTGTAGAAAAGCTGATCCTGAGAATATGGCGATATCAATCCGCCTACAAATGAGAATACTACCATCGCCGCAAGGATGATAATACCTGTAACGGCAACGCGGTTTCTCAGGAATCTCTTCATAACGAGTGCCCAAGGTGAAAGAGTCTTTACACGCCTGTCATCGTTAAGTGAGTATTCTTCATTTTCTTCATTAGCTTCGGCTTCCGCTGTTGCCAATAAGTCTTTATCTTTTTTAATTTCGCTCATTTCGCCCTCCTTACGCTATACGTACGCGAGGGTCAACTACAGCGTACAGAATATCGGAAATAAGGTTACCAAGTAATGTCAACAGTGCAAGGAACACCATGTAGAACATTGAAAACGGAATATCACCTGATACCATTGACTGATATGAAGTAAAGCCTATTCCCTGAATAGAATACAGCGTTTCCGTAATAAGTGCTCCTGCGAAAAGACCCGGAAGTGATCCGCCAAGCATAGTTACGAGCGGAATAAGAGTATTTCTGAAAGCATGGCGATAAATTACCTTGCGCTCCGAAAGACCTTTTGCTCTTGCCGTTCTTATATAATCCGCATTGAGAACTTCGAGCATGTTGGTTCTTGTATAACGCATAAGTGCACCTATGCTTATAACTACAAGTGTAATTATCGGAAGCACCAGATGGTTTGCCTTGTCCATGAGCTGTCCGAATGATGACAGGTGATCGTAGTTTCTTCCGATCAGTCCGCCGAGGTCGAACCAGCCAAGCTTTACGCAGAACAAAAGCTTCATAAGCGATGCAAAGAAGAACGTCGGCAGTGAGAAACATGCCAGCGCAATAATCGTAATCGTGTAGTCAGTCTTGCTGTACTGTTTTGTAGCAGCAATGATGCCTAAAGGAATTGCAATGATCAATTCGAAAATAAATGCGATCCCACCCATAATAAATGAGACCCAAACCGTTGATTTGAATTTTTCTATAACCGGTACAGTCCATCTCCAACTGTCACCGAAGTCGCCTTTAATGGCTTTTGCGCACCAAGCGATGAAGCCCGGTACCATTTTCTTGTCCATGTTATATGTAGCCTTGAGCTGTTCCATCCAC
>JAEXBK010000044.1 GCA_023394035.1 Bacillota bacterium | reverse complement strand
AACATCAGCTTTATAGATGTTCCGGGTCACGAAAGATTTGTACATAATATGCTTGCCGGAATAGGCGGCATAGATATGGTTCTTCTTGTAGTCGATATAGAAGAAGGCGTGATGCCGCAGACAAGGGAGCATTTTGACATACTCAAAATGCTTAATATAGAAAACGGTATAGTCGTTCTGACCAAAAATGACGCTACGGATGACGAGGACTGGAAAGAACTCGTTGAAGAAGATGTAAGAAGCCTTTTGGAAGGAAGTTCACTCGAAAATTCCGAAGTCATAAGAGTTTCGTCGGCAACAGGAGAAAACATAGACGCACTGCGTGCTTTGATCGTCAAAACAGCTGACGGTATGAAAAAGAAAAGAGGGGCGGATGTTCCTTACAGGCTGCCCGTTGACAGAGTTTTTACGATAGAAGGCTTCGGTACGGTAGTAACGGGCACATCTATCGAGGGCACTCTTAGATCCGGCGACGAGATAATGATTTATCCACAGAAGAAGACTTATAAGGTCAGAAATATTCAGGTTCACAATGAGTTTGTCGATATTGCACTTCCGGGGCAGCGAACTGCTATCAATCTTGCCGGAGCCAAAAAAGACGAAATTTCAAGAGGCAATGTTGCTGCGGCTCCGGGAAGCCTCGAACCGTCTATTATGATGGATGTCGAGCTGCAGCTTTTTGAGGATACGGACAGAAGAGTTGAAAACGGAAGTCGAGTTCATTTTTTCTGCGGAGCCTCAGAAGGGCTTGCAAAGGTCGTGCTGCTCGACAGGGAGGTGCTTTCAGCAGGAGAAAAATGTTATGCACAACTTAGATTTGATACGGAAATAGCCGTAAAGAAAGGCGACAGATATATAATACGCTTTTATTCTCCTATGGTATCTATCGGCGGAGGGAAAATCATAGATGCAGCGGCAAGAAAAGCGAAACGCTTTGATGAGAAAATACTGAAGAGGCTTGCAAAGACATCATCTGAAAATATCGAAGACGTATTTGAATCTACGGTTGAACAGCTGAGTGCTTCGCTTACCGACATATCAAAAATCGCTGCAAAGGTTTCTCTTTCACAGAGCGAAGCCGAAGCGACAGCAAAGGTGCTCGAGGAAAAGGGCGCGATTATAAGACTTAAGGGCGATATTTTAATTCACAGGACGTTTGCCGACGGTTTAATTTCATATTCGGAGAAGAAGCTTTCGGAATACCATACTGCAAATCCTTTGAGCGTAGGAATGAAAACGGAAGAACTCAGAACACGAATAATGGCAAAGTTCAAGCTTAATGCGGCTGCCAATGCGGAAAAGCTGCTTGAGATATTGAGAAGATACGGAGGAATTAATTTCATCGGAGATTCGGCAGCGCTGTCATCATTTGAAGTCAAGCTCGATAAAGAATCGGAAGCCGTAAGAAAACGCATTAAGGAGCTATATAAGAAAGCCGGCTTCGATGTACCTGCAACCGAGGAAGTAATAGCATCAGAAAAAGACAAAAAGAAGGCGCGCGATATGATTGCTTTTCTTGCAGGGGCAGGCGAGCTAAAAAAAATCAATAACGAGTATTACATGGACTCGGAAGTTTATATTGGTGCGTTTAACTCGCTCGTAGACAAAATCAGAGCGAACGGAAGCATAACGCTTGCGGAATTCAGGGATATAATGGGAACATCGAGAAAATATGCCGTTATGTTCCTCGAACACCTCGATTCTGCGGGAATCACGCGAAAAGTAGATGATGCGAGAGTGCTTATACGCGATAATTTCTAAAAGATATTAATTAATGCAAAAATTAAATAATATATCGCCTAAAGCGCAAAATAATCTTGCTTTTTTGCGGTGTAGTTATTATAATAGCTAATAGAATACACGAGTGTGTGAACATTTATAATAATAATTGATGGGCTAATATTTTCTAAGAGAGAGCTCTTAACTGAGCCGCCGAAGAGGCAAGCCGGGTCTCATATGTCCGTGACCATGGTGAAACTTTCAGGCAAAAGGACTGGAAAAGGTACCGTGTTCTGGATTATAAAAAGACAGGATGGACAAGTTAAGAGTATTAACTTGTCCTTTTTCATATTATTAACATAACAAATAAATCAAGGAGATAAGCTAATGGACAAGATTTATGACGTGATCGTAATAGGAGGAGGCCCTGCAGGTCTTGCAGCAGGACTCTACGCGGGAAGAAGCCGCCTTTCGGTGCTCATTATCGAAAAAGGCAAGGACGGAGGACAGATCGCAATAACAGACGAAATCGAAAATTATCCGGGTCAGGTACTCGAGGGCGAAAGCGGACCGTCACTCATTGCAAGAATGACTAAGCAGTGCGAGCACTTCGGAGTCGAAAGAGCATCGGACGTAATAAGCGATGTAGTTCTCGAAGGCGAAACAAAGATCATAAAGAGCGTAGAGCACGAGTATAAGGCAAAGACGGTTATAATAGCAACAGGTGCTTTCCCCCGTCCTATCGGCTGCAAAGGCGAAAAGGAATTCATGGGCAAGGGCGTTTCATACTGCGCTACATGCGATGCGAATTTCTTCGAGGATTTTGAAGTATACGTAGTAGGCGGCGGAGATTCAGCCGTTGAGGAAGCCCTTTATCTTACCAAATTTGCAAGAAAGGTAACTATAATCCACAGAAGAGATGAGCTGCGTGCGGCAAAATCGATTCAGGATAAGGCATTCAGCAATGAGAAAATACACTTCATCTGGGATACGGTCGTAGAAGAGCTTGACGGTGACGGAATCCTTTCGGGCATGACGGTCAAGAACGTAAAGACCGGAGAGCTTACTCATATAGAGGCGGATGAAGATGACGGCATGTTCGGCGTATTCGGTTTCATAGGAACTATCCCAAGCAGCAAGATATATCAGGGAAAAGGTCTTGAAATGAACGAAGCAGGGTATATACCTACCGACGAGGATATGCACACAAATATTCCGGGTGTATTCGCGGCAGGAGATATCAGAGTTAAATCACTTCGTCAGGTAGTCACTGCAGCAGCAGATGGAGCCATCGCTGCCATACAGTGCGAAAAATATATAAACGAACTTTAATCAAAGGAAAGGTGAGAGAAATGGTTGAATGTGATAAGACAAATTTTGAAGCTGAAGTTTTACAAGCAGAAGGATATGTATTCGTAGACTTCTTCGGAGACGGATGCGCTCCATGCGCTGCTCTTATGCCTAAGGTACATGAGTTTGCAGACAAGTATGGTGATAAGATCAAATTTGCAGGCCTTAACACAACAAAGGCACGCCGTGCAGCAATCAAAGAAAAGGTGCTCGGACTTCCTGTTATGGCAATCTATAAGGATGGAGAAAAGATCGAAGAGCTCGTAAAGGACGAATGTACTCCTGAAGCTATCGAGGCTATGATCCAGAAGTATATCTAATTTATTATTTCGTTATCAAAGCATTTTGCTTGGATAAATATAATGCGCGGCAATAAAGCCGTGTCTGAATCAAAAAATGTGAATAGAGAAAGGAGAAAGATGATGGCTATTTTAAAAGACAAAAAAGTAGTTATTATCGGCGATCGTGACGGAATTCCGGGCGACGCTATCGCGGCATGCGTCAAGACGGCCGGCGGCGATGTAGTATTCTCATCAACTGAGTGCTTTGTCTGAACGAGCGCCGGTGCGATGGACCTCGAAAATCAGAAGAGGGTAAAAGAGTTTGCTGACCAGTACGGTGCTGAGAACTTAGTAGTAGTTCTCGGTGCTGCTGAAGGTGAAGCTGCAAGTCTTGCAGCAGAAACCGTTACGGCAGGCGACCCTACTTATGCAGGTCCGTTGACAGAAGTCCAGTTGGGACTTACGGTTTTCCACGTCGTTGAACCTGAAGTGAAGGAAGAATTTGACGCGGATGTTTATGACGAACAAATCAGCATGATGGAAATGGTACTCGACGTCGACGATATAATCGGTGAAATGACGGCGATACGTGAAGAATACTGCAAGTATCTTTAATCTATGATGCAGCATATACGGAGGGTCTTAGTTAAGACCACTCCGTTTTCCGATTGTTAAAATAAAGTAAGAAAGGCAGACAATTCACATGAACAGTGTTTTAAGCGGAGCAAGCTACGTGCTGGCTCATACGCCGGATATGATCCTGCATAACGGTACTACTCAGACAACCGAAAGAATCGTTAACCCGGAGTCGGAATATCTTAAGAACATACCTAACCATATTCGTTCATACGAGGACGCGGTATCATATCCGCCAAACCAGGTATATATAGGAAATGCTCATCCTGATGAGCTGACTTCGCTTGAAATGCCATGGAGCGGAAAGGTGCTCGGAACTAATTCGCGTTACGGAAAGTACGGCGAGATCATGCCGCAGGAAGAATTCCTTCTCCTCGTTCAGGTGTGCGACGTATTTGAAGTAGTAAAGCTTGACAAAGAGTTCGTAGCTTCGGCAAAAGAAAAATTCGCGGCAAACGAAATCATAAGCGAAGACATCGTAGCAAGGGTAGAAGAAGGCTTTGAGCTTTCGGAAATCGAAAACCTCGTTAATAACGAAGGAGCAGAAGGTCTTTATCACGGCGGCAAGCTCGTAGGCTGCGTAAAAAAAGCTCATGATATCGACGTTAACCTGTCGGCACATACCATGCACGAAAACCTCATGGAAAAAGCAAGCAGCGTACTTGCAATCCTCTATGCAGTCAAGAATGCAGGTATCGCAAAGGAAGATGTAGAGTACGTAATAAACTGCTCTGAGGAAGCATGCGGAGACATGAACCAAAGAGGCGGCGGAAACTTTGCAAAGGCTGAAGCTGAAATAGCCGGTCTCGTTAAGGCTACAGGATCTGACTCACGCGGCTTCTGCGCAGGTCCTTCGCACGCTATAGTTGAGGCAGCGGCTCTCGTTCAGGCAGGCGCATTCAAATGCGTTGCCGTTACAGGCGGCGGCTGTACAGCAAAGCTCGGAATGAACGGAAAGAACCATATCGACAAGGGTCTTCCGCTCTTAGAGGACTGCCTTGGCGCTTTTTGTGTAATAATATCCGAAAATGACGGAATCAATCCGGAAATAGACCTTTCGGTACTCGGAAGACATACCGTAGGAACAGGATCGGCTCCTCAGAACGTTATCGGTTCACTCGTATCTGAGCCTCTCGAAAGAGTCGGCATGAAGATAACTGATGTCGATAAATTTGCTCCTGAGATGCAGAACCCTGATATTACAATTCCTGCAGGCGCAGGCGATGTTCCACTTGCAAACTACAAGATGATCGCTGCCCTTGCGGTAAAGAAGGGTGATATCGAAAGAAAGGATATAGCCGAATTTACAAAGGCGCACGGACTCACAGGATGGGCTCCTACACAGGGACACATTCCGTCAGGAGTGCCTTACATCGGTTTTGCCTGCGAGGATATACTTTCAGGAAAAATCAAAAATGCAATGATAGTCGGAAAAGGAAGCTTATTCCTCGGAAGAATGACAAACCTGTTTGACGGAGTTTCATTCCTGATCAGGAAAAACGAAGGCAAGGCCGAAAATGCCGATGCAGGTGTATCCGAAGATAAGATAAGAAATATGATTGCTCATGCAATGAAGGAATTTGCCGCATCGCTTATTCAGGAGTAGGAGGTATATAATGGCTGACAGAATTGAGAAGATCATCGCCGATACCTTCCTGCAGATGGCTGAAGGACTCGAAACGGGCAGCTTCGGGAAAAAACCGAAAATCGCTCTTACGGGAATGGGAAGCGAACACGGTGAAGAAAACTCGATTGCAGCGGCTGCAGCGGCTGCAAAGGAAGGTGTGGACGTTTACTACATCGGAACGCTCCATGCCGATGGTGTGAATACAGTCGAAGTAAAAGATGACGAAGAGGGTCATGCAAAGATGGATGAGCTTCTTCTCTCACATGAAATCGACGGAGCTGTTACGATGCACTATCCGTTCCCTATAGGCGTTTCAACCGTAGGACGCGCTGTCACTCCGGGTCTCGGCAGGGAGATGTACATAGCAAATACAACGGGAACATCGAGCACGGACAGAATCGAGGGAATGATCAGAAATGCCATCTGCGGCATAATTACAGCAAAGGCATGCGGAAACCCTGCACCTACTGTAGGTATCCTCAATGTTGACGGTGCACGTCAGACCGAAATTGCTCTTAAGAAGCTTAAGGCAGGCGGATATGACATAACATTTGCGGAAACATCGAGAGCAGACGGCGGATGCATAATGCGCGGCAACGATGTTCTGCGCGGAACGCCTGATATAATGGTAACGGATTCCCTTACAGGCAATGTGCTGATCAAGATGCTTTCTTCGTTTACAACGGGCGGAAGCTTTGAATCAATGGGATATGGATACGGTCCGGGAATCGGAGAAGGCTATGACAAGCTTGTAATGATTATTTCAAGGGCGTCAGGTGCTCCTCTTATCAAATCGGCCTTGACCTTTGCCGGAGAGCTGATAAACGGTAATGTCTTTGAGATTGCGGCTAAGGAATTTGCTGCTGCAAAAAAAGCCGGTCTTGATCAGATTCTCGGTGATCTTAAATCATCATCAAAGTCTGCAGCAACGGAAGAAGTCGTAAATGCACCTGCAAAAGAAATAGTTACGTCTACTGTGCAGGGTATCGAAATAATGGACCTTGAGGACGGAGTAAAGCTTCTTTGGAAGAACGGAATCTACGCCGAAAGCGGAATGGGATGCACGGGACCTGTGATTCTCGTCTCAGACTCAAACCTCGGAAAGGCGATGGACATCCTAAAAGAGGGCGGATATATTAGTTAGTTCAAGTTACTGATTTGAAGCACGGAAAGGTTTTGTCATGGATAATGTAATAGTTGATGCAAGAGGAAAACAGTGCCCTATACCTGTTATAGAAACAAAGAAAGCTTTTGAAGCAATAGCTGGAAAAGGATCGGTAAAGACACTTGTTGACAATAATACTGCCGTAGAAAATCTCAAGAGATTTGCAGCTACCGTTGGTGCAAAGGCGGAAGTTTCGGTAAACGGCGAAAATGATTATTCCATAGTCATAACTTCAGAAAACGAAATAGATGTCAAAGCGGCAGACGGAGAAACATATTCATGCAATATGGAGCTTCCTCAACAAGAAAACAAGAGCTATGTAGTCGCGTTTGCTTCAGATAAGCTCGGAAGCGGCGACGATGAGCTCGGAGCCCTTCTTATCAAGGGATTCATCTACACCTTGAGCCAGGAGGATATTAAACCTGACAAATGCCTTTTCTTTAACGGAGGCGCCAAGCTGACAACGGAAGGCTCTCCTGTGATAAATGACCTTGCTGTGCTTGCAGAATCGGGAACGGAAATCATAACATGCGGAACGTGTGCCGATTTCTTTGGACTGAAAGAAAAGCTGGCAGTAGGAAGAATAGGAAATATGTATGACATCGTTGAAGCGATGACATCGGCAGGAAAGGTTATCAGACCATAAGCCATGGCAGAAAAGACCATCAAAGCGGTATTTACGTTTCCTTCAACACACGAAGCAATTTCGATGGAAAAAATTGCACGTGAGGAAGCTCTTCCCGGTAAGATGATACCGGTACCGCGCGCAATATCCGCTTCATGCGGCATTTGCTGGGCAGTGGAAGAGACCTTTGCCGATGTAATTTCCTTAAGCCTTGAAAAACACGGTATTTACAGCGATGGAAGATATAGATTATTAATATATTAATCAAAAGATTTCTATTGAACTGTATACTGCAAATGTTATTATAATAGTAAATAGCCGGCAGGCATTAATTATGAAATTTCATAGAGAAACTGAAACATGAGCATAAAATATTTTATCTTAACAAACAACCCTATGACGGTATCGGAAATGGGTGACAGACACGATGTGAGATTTGAAGACGGAGATTTCATCTTCCTTCTTACAAGGGTAAGAAACTTAGTTCACAAGGGATATAAGCTTCTTTCGCATCCTTTGTCCGGAAGCGTCAAACCGGGAGAAACGCCATACAAATCGGTGATGATTTCGGCAACCCCGGAGAATCAGGTTGATCAGTACTCTTTGAAGCTGATAGAAAATGCCATAGAAACGGCAGGTAAGTTCAAGAACAAGGCTGAGCTGTACAGGCAGTATCGTCCGGAAGTACTTCTGGACTTTCAGCTCGTTGATCTTGGTCTCATAATGAGCGGAGCCGCTTCGGCAGATGCTCAGCTATAATAATGTAAAGTTAACTGAATTATAATTATTTAAGAAAAGGAGGGAACTCAAGTGAGATTGGAATTGGGAAGCATTTTCATCAAGGACATCGTCTTTGATACTCAGTCTAAGATCGAAGACGGAGTTCTGCATGTATCAAAGGAGGAGCTTATAGGAGTTGCTGCTGAAGAGCATCTTAAGAGCATAGACTTTGACATTGCCAAACCCGGAGAATCAGTAAGAATCACGCCTGTAAAGGACGTAATCGAGCCGCGAGTAAAGGTCGAAGGACCGGGCGGAATATTCCCGGGATTCATTTCCAAGGTTGATGTAGTAGGATCCGGAAAAACATATGCGCTTAAGGGCATGGCAGTTGTTACAGCCGGCAAAATCGTAGGCTTCCAGGAAGGTGTAATAGATATGACCGGACTCGGTGCCGAATACACGCCTTTTTCAAAAACTCTTAACCTCGTAATGGTTGCTGAGCCTATAGAAGGCATCAAGCCACATGATTACGAAAAGGCAGTACGTATCGCGGGCTTCAAGGTTGCAGCACACTTAGGTGAGCTTGCAAGAAACCTTACACCTGATGAAGTAAAAGTGTATGAGACATGCGGAATCAAAGAAGGACTAGAAAAATATCCGGGACTTCCTCGTGTAGCCTATGTTCAGATGCTTCAGTCACAGGGACTTCTGCATGACACATACGTTTACGGCGTAGATGCAAAGAAGATTCTGCCTACGATTCTTCATCCGACGGAAGTCATGGACGGAGCTATCGTTTCAGGTAACTGCGTATCAGCATGCGATAAGAACCCTACATACATTCATGAGAACAATTCCGTTGTTGAAGACCTTTTTGCTCAACACGGAAAGACAATCAACTTTGTATGCCAGATTATAACAAACGAAAACGTTTATCTCGCAGACAAAGAACGTTCATCGAACTTCACGGCTAAGATATGCAGAATGCTCGATCTTGACGGAGTAGTTATTTCGCAGGAAGGCTTCGGAAACCCTGATACCGACCTGATCATGAACTGCAAGAAGATAGAAGCGGAAGGCATCAAGACGGTTATCATTACTGACGAATATGCCGGACAGGACGGAAAGTCACAGTCGCTTGCAGATGCCGACCCTGCTGCCGATGCGGTAGTTACAGGCGGAAATGCAAACGAATATGTCGTTCTTCCTAAGCTCGATAAGGTTATAGGAACTCTTGATTATATCGAAAAGATTGCAGGAGCAAACGATCATACGCTTCACGAAGACGGTTCGCTTGAGGTTGAGATTCAGGTAATCACAGGCGCTACAAATGAAACCGGATTCGGATATCTGAGTGCAAGGTAAGGAGGGAACAATGGCTAAGTTAAAAGTAGTTCACTACATAAACCAGTTCTTCGCCCAGATAGGTGG
>JAEXBK010000098.1 GCA_023394035.1 Bacillota bacterium | reverse complement strand
ATCGAAAAGGCAAAGACATACGGCATGGCAATGGCGGCAATAAGAAATTCCACACACTACGGAATTGCCGGCTATTGGACGACTATGGCTACCGACGAGGGCATGATAGGGATAACCGGAACAAATGCGAGACCTTCGATTGCTCCTACATTCGGTGTCGAAAATATGCTCGGAACAAATCCTCTTACAGTAGGCTTCCCTACGGATGAGGAATTTCCGTTCTGCCTCGACTGTGCGACCTCAATCACACAGCGCGGCAAGATCGAATATTTTGCAAGAAGCGGCAAGGAAACTCCTGCCGGAATGGTTATAGGAAATAACGGAGAGGCTCTTACGGACAGCGATCAGATCCTTGTCGATCTTACAAAGGGAAAGGCTGCGCTTGCCCCACTTGGCGGAATAGGCGAGGAGCTTGCAGGATATAAGGGATATGGATACGCTACTGTAGTTGAAATTCTTTCGGCTGCACTTCAGAGCGGATCCTTCCTTAAGGCTCTTATGGGTCTTGAACCTGACGGAACAAAGAGACCGTACAGGCTTGGTCATTTCTTCATGGTCATTAACCCTGATTTCTTTATGGGAAAAGAAGCGTTCAGACATACGACAGGCGAAATCTTAAGAGAGCTTCGCGCATCAAAGAAGGCTCCTGGCGAAGAGCGCATATATACGGCGGGCGAAAAGGAACATCTCATGTGGCAGTTCAGGAAGGACAAGGGCGTGCCTGTGGGCGAAGCTGTCCAGAAGGATCTTGTTGCAGTAAGGGATATGTATAAGCTTCCGTACAAGTTCCCGTTTGAATAAAAACACAATAAATATTAGGATACAAATCAAAAGCCCCGCGAATTATGCGGGGCTTTTGATGCGATGTTATTATTAAGAAAGAACGTTCAAAAGATTCACTGCTTATCTCTGTGCCTTTTGACAATCTAAGTATATTCGACTTTTGTGATGAACTTGTAAAGACTTCTTATTGCGTTTGTGCATTCATTTAGTATGTTTTGTAATAAATCGATGACAATCAGCGATTTTTGATGTATGATGTATATATATTTAATCTTATAATTTATTATTTAGAAAGAAGTAGGTAAAAACATGAGCGAAAAGAAGCAATTATCACTGGCTACTCAGATCTTTATCGGTCTTGGTCTCGGCATCATCGTCGGTCTTATATTCATGTCGGCCGGCAAAGCTGAATTTGCGGCAGAATATATCAAGCCGTTCGGCGTGATATTCCTGAACCTGATCAAATTCATAGTTGTGCCTATAGTTATCACTTCAATAATGGCAGGCGTAATTTCTATGAAGGATATTCGCAAAGTCGGCTCTGTAGGCTGGAAAACAATAGCTTACTACATGTGTACGACTGCCTTTGCCGTAACGATCGGTCTTATCGGCGCAAACATATTTAAGGGAGCTTATGCGGTGCTTTCGACATCGAATCTCGAATTTCAGGCTGCAGAGCCTACGAAATTTATGGATACGCTCGTAAACATATTCCCTAATAATATCGTAGGTCCGCTACTTAATGCATCGATGCTTCAGGTAATCGTAATCGCGTTGTTCTTTGGCTTCGGTATAATACTTGCCGGAGAAAAGGGTAAGAGCATCGGTAAGTTCACGGTGGATTTGAGCGAGGTCAGCATCAAGGTCATGGAAATGATCATAAAGCTTTCTCCTATAGGTGTATTCTGCCTGATCGTTCCTGTCGTTGCAGAGAACGGACCTAAGATTCTCGGTTCGCTCGCTCTCGTACTTCTGACGGCATACCTTTGCTACTTTATTCATGCCGGGGTTGTCTATTCTCTTACGGTGAAGACGATGGCCGGAGTTGGTCCTGTAAAGTTCTTCAAAGGAATGGCTCCTGCCATGGCTCTTGCGTTCTCAAGTGCTTCATCGGTGTGCGCACTTCCGCTTAACATGGAATGTGCGGAAAGACTCGGAGCAAGAAAGGATGTAGCGAGCTTTGTTCTTCCTCTCGGAGCTACGATCAACATGGACGGAACTGCGATTTATCAGGGAGTTGCCGCAATATTCATCGCACGCTGCTTCGGAATTGACCTTACATTCGCACAGATGGTAACGATCGTAATTACGGCTACGCTCGCTTCGATAGGAACCGCCGGTGTTCCCGGGTCGGGCATGATAATGCTGGCAATGGTTCTCCAGAGCGTAGGTCTTCCTGTCGAAGGTATCGCTCTCATAGCCGGAGTCGATCGTATATTTGACATGGGCAGAACTATGATCAACATTACCGGTGACGCTGCCTGCGCTATAATAGTATCAAAGCTCGAGGACAAGAAAGAGGCAAGAACCGCAAACAATGCGTGATTGCTCAGTGTGAGAGCCAAAATAATATTAGGATGAAATAAAATCACACGGCAGACCGCATTATGCGGTCTGCTGCTTTTTGAGCTATGCCGAGCTTTTTGTTTTGTCGGTTACGAAATTTCACCTTGCAAAGCCTACAATCCATGTGCTATAATTAACAACTGTCAGATATCGACCTGATCCATTAGCTCAGCTGGGAGAGCGTCTGGGTGACAACCAGAAGGTCATTGGTTCAAGTCCAATATGGGTCACCAAACAAGATCCGTCCAATAGGGCGGATTATTTTTTTGGCTTCATATGGGAAAATATAGTAAAAATGGAAAATATTATTGACAGGGGAGAAAAAAGGTGATATTATGCTATCATGAAATAAGTGGGCGGGGAGCAAGTCATCCGATATATAGATGCGGCACATGGTGTGCCGCATCTTTTTTTCGCCCTTTGATCGGTAGACACGAATTTAAGCTTCGTTTAGCTATGCATCCCCACACTTAGATTAAACGAAAAGTCACAGGCAAATGCCTCGATTTTTTAATACGGAAAGAGATAGGGAGAAGATAATGAAACATAAAACCGTTACTAAGATTACATCCTTGGTAATGGCATTATTAATTGCTGTTTCCATGATCCCGCAGTTGGCATTTGCAACTGACGATGTGGATGGAGAAGTGGATTATGTTAATGCCGTTACAGCAAACGTCGAGCCTCGCCCGCAAGGCGCATCACGAGCCATGCCGGCAGTAGGAGAAACGAGAACAGTGAGCTGGGCAGGAGAAAACGGATGCAGATACGACTTTAAAGGATACTCGGAAATCAATAAATTAACGGAGTCTTCCGGCAACGGCTGGAGCTTCGTTGACAGTGCCGGAGACACGGTATTTTGCGTGGATCCGTTTATTCTGCAGACAAATGGCGCATCATATACGACGAGAAATATGCTCGGCTATTATAGCATTACTCAGTCAAATATAGATTATTTAGCGTGCGGAGTTGACTATATATTGAATAAATGGAGCGGCAGCACGCGTCAAAGAGAAGCTGCCGCACAGGGGCTGATATGGAAATATCTATCGGGCAAGGCATCGTATAGAGCAGATTCGATGATACTCGGAGACAGCTTGGCTACGGAGGGCATGAAAGCGGGAGAGGCGTATGCGGACAAAAACGCAAAGGATGCCATAGGACGCGGCATGATATATACGACATCCGACAGTCAGCCTATGGTCAGGCTCAGTGTAAATTATATACCTAAAGGAAATGCAACGGTCAGAAAGAGTGCTGCGAATAATAAGCATTTGACGGAGCTGTGCCCCGAAAACTATTCGCTTGCAGGGGCAATATACGGAATATACGGCGATGACAAAGAAGTCGGTCGATTCAACGTCAAAGCTGACGGGAGCTCTGACATTATAGAACTACCGGTGGGAGATTATACAGTCAAAGAGATTGCAGCACCTAAAGGATATGCGCTTGATCCGAAGACATATAATATTAAGGTGGTTGAAGGAAAGACGGCGATATTAAATGTAAAGGACGAACCGATTTTTGATGCATTGTCGTTCAAGCTGCAGAAAATGGCAGATGAAGATGCTGACAAGAACTTATCGCTTGAAGGCGCCGAATATACGGTCAAATACTATAAGGAAAAAACAAATGATACATCAAAGCTTACGCCATTTAGAACATGGATATTTGCTACTGACAAAACCGGGGTCTTCAAGCTGAACGAAAAATGGAGGATCGGTGGCGATGAGCTTTTTGAGGATGAAGGCGGAGAGGCGGTAGGCTTGCACGGAACATACACTTTTGAAGAAACGAAGGCTCCGTATGGCTTCGCAAAGACAGATGGGATAATTTCGACTCAGGTGATAGATTCAGACGAAAAAGGTCAGCAGATAGGTAGCCTGAAGGACATTACGGACGTTGAAAAAGCGCAGACGGTAAGCCTTAAGATATACAAAGTAGATGAAGAAACGGGTGAGCCGCATCCACAAGGGTATGGCAGCTTTGAAGGTGCGGAATTTGAAATCCTATTTTTTGACAGTATGAAGGCGGCGGATGTAAAGGTCGCAAATGTAAGAACTGATGCTTCGGGGATTGCAGAGATAAAGGGGCTGACGCCGGGCAAATACACGATTAAAGAGGTTACGGGACCGGCAGGATACCTTGTGAGTGAAGAGAATATTATTATCCTTGCAGGAATAAAGGAGCTTAACACGGCAAATTTCGAGTATACCGCAGAAGTTAAAGAGAAGCCTATTACGGTTGAAATATCAAAGACCGGAATCGCTTCCCACGGTATACCTGAAATGCCGAGCGGTGCAGAGCTGCAGCTCATAGACTCAAGAGGAGAGACCGTTGAGACATGGACTACGGACGGGAATCCAAAGGTCTTCAAGGGACTGCCTGCTGGCAGATACACGATAAAAGAAGTAAAAGTGCCTGACGGATATCTTGAGCCTATAGAAGACTTTGTTTTTGAGGTCAAGCCGGTGCAGGGAACACAGCAAGTAGATGTATTTAATGAACCGGAGCCACTGATTAAAACCGAGGCGTTCTTTGACGGAGGCACTAAAAATTCTCTTCCGAAAAAGGAAGTACATCTTATAGATGAGGTTTCGTATGACAGACTGATTCCGGGCGCTGCGTACACCATAAAAGGGAAACTTGTAGATGCTGATGATCCTGAGCATGTTGTGGCTTTAGGGGAAACGACCTTTGATGCCGAAAAATCCGAGGGAAGAGTGAACGTGAAGTTTGACTTTGACGCATCGGAGCTGCAGGGGAAGAAGCTTGTCGTATTCGAAGAGATATACAAGGACGGCAGGCTGCTTGCATCACATTCCGAAATCAGCGACAAGGATCAGACAGTCACGATACCTGAAATAGGAACGACTGCCTCTGATAAATCGGACGGAGACAAATATGTAACCTCCGATAAAAACCGGACGGTGACAGATATAGTCAGGTATTCGATGTTAACGCCGGGCAAGGAATACCTGCTTAAAGGGCGGCTTATCGACAAAAACACCGGAGAGGCAATAGCCATAGGCGGCAAAGAAATTACGGCGGAAAAGCGCTTTACGCCGGAAGCTGAAAGCGGAGAAGTGATACTTGATTTTACTTTTGATGCTTCGCTTTTGGCGGGCAAAACTGTTGTTGCATTTGAAAGCGTCATGTCCGAAGGGATAGAAATTGCCGTTCATGCTGATATTGAAGATGAAGCGCAAACGGTATACATCCCGGCAATACGAACAAAGGCATCGTCAAAAGCAGGCGGTAAAATCGTGCTTCCTCTTAAAGAAGTGACTGTTACCGATACGATTTATTTTAGAAATTTTGAGACGGGTAAAGCGTATTTTGTTGAAGGTTTTCTTATAGATAAAAAGACTAAAGCGGTATTGTCGTCGGCATCATTGATATTTGAAGCAAAAGCACCTGAGGGCGAGGCTGTTCTTGACTTTCTGTTTGACGCCTCGAGGCTTGCGGGGCAAGA
>JAEXBK010000142.1 GCA_023394035.1 Bacillota bacterium | reverse complement strand
TTACGATGTCAGCAGAACCCTCTGTGATAACCTCTTCCGGTGATCCGACGATTACGTCCTGTCTGTCGCCTCTTTCAATTCCCGGAACTACTTCGTAAAGGCTCTTTCCAACCTTGGCTCCGATGTCGATGGCTCCTACGATGTCAACACCCTTCTTCTTTGTCAGCATTTTGCCGATGCCGCCGCCCATTGCGCCAAGGCCCCAAAGAATTACTTTTACATTCTCCATAGCTTTTCTCCTTTTCATGTATGAAATAAATAATAAACGTTTTTTGTGAGAAATACTCACCCGATATATAATACGCAAGTAATATGCCAACATTACTTTTGTATACAGAATATTTGTGGCGGTTTTTTATGCACATAAACCGGCTTTATTCGGCAAAACATGCATATTAGCACTCATTTATTCACCGTTACTCCTTGGTGCATTTTTCCATGCCTTCTCGCGCCATCAAAGCTCGCTCATGCTGCAAACATTTTTGCTATTTTGCTGCAAATATTTTTGCACTTATTCCTCCTTGAGGTCGTATTTTTTCATCTTGTGCTGCAGCGTCTGCCTCTTTATATTAAGCGATTCGGCTGTTTTTGATATATTGCCGCCGTTGTCGAGAAGCGATTCGCGTATTATCTCCTTCTCAAGTGATTCCATATATTCGCGCAGCGGTCCTCTTCGCTTCCAGCCTGCCACATCCGAGCCGACGACATCAGCTCGTATAGGCATCTGGAGATGCTTTTCCGTAAGCACATGCTCCTGACCCGCCATTGCGACAGCCTGAATGATTATATTTTCGAGCTCTCTTACATTTCCCGGATAATCGTATGACGACAGCACATCAAGGGCTTTGTCGTTTGCCATCCAGAGCTGTTTGCCGAATTTCTCATTGTTCTTTGCCAAAAAAGCATCGACAAGAACAGGTATATCCGACAGCCTCGCTCTCAAAGGCGGAATAAATATATTGACTACATTGAGCCTGTAATACAGGTCTTTTCGGAGCTTTCCCTCTTCAATCAGCTTGAGAGGCGGTTCGTTTACGGTCGCTATTATACGCGCATCGACAGGTATATCCTCAGTACCGCCGACGTGGCGAATGTAGTCTTCCTGAAGAACTCTGAGGAGCTTGCCCTGGAGCGAATACGGCATTGCACTTATCTCATCAAGCAGAAGAGTTCCCCCGCTTGCCTGTTCAAACAATCCGGCTCTGTCCACCGCTCCCGTGAAGCCGCCCTTTTCGGTGCCGAACAAAATACCCTCTAAAAGTGCCTCGGGAAGAGCTGCACAGTTCTGCGCAAGGAAAGGCTTGCCGGCTCTTCCGCTTGCAAAATGTATGCTCTGCGCTACAAGCTCTTTGCCCGTTCCCGTCTCTCCCGAAATGAATACGGAAGCGTCGTTTTTTGACGCTTTTTTTGCTCTTTCTATTACATCTGTAAATCCGGGATCACTGCCGATAAGATCATCAAAGGTATAGCGTCTTATCTTAGGCTTTGCCTTTGATGGCTTTATTTCCTTTTCCTGCAGCTCCATAATCGTATCGCTCATCGATCTCAGCGTCGTTATATCCGTTGCCACCTCAACCGCTGCAACGATTTTGCCGTCAACCTTGACGGGCACCGTGCTGTTCAGCGTCGTAACCTTTCGGCCGTACAGATTTTTGTAGGTTTGCTGCTTGTTGCTCGTCGAAACGCCTTTTTTAAGAGCCTGAAACATCGTGCTCTCGCCTATTTTTACGCCCGGGAACGCCTTATGGTACTCGATTCCTATAACATCGTCCACTTCAATCTGCTCAACCGTAGCCATAGCCTGATTGTAGAAAAGGCCGACTCCATTTTCGTCTACTATATAAACGCCTTCATTCATGAGACCTATAAGGGCTTCGAGTATTTCTTTGTAGGCTGCTTCGTTCATACTGACCTCCGAAAATTCAACTTGACTTATATTGTACTATAACAAAAGCATTGATGCAAATTTTTGGGCACCTGCATTTCAAATTCTTCTTGCTTCATGCGGATTAATATTATATATTGTTACATAGCGCTTTTTTAGAATCATGCGCCGGAGGCATTGATATATGAGAATTAGAAAAAACACAAATATGGAAGACGGCGATCTCGAATTTATTGCTGTCGTGGCAGACGCTCTCGCACATCCCGTCAGGCTTAAGCTGTTCAGATACATAATGCAGGCAAACCGCGCTATGACGGATGTCTGCAACAAAGAGCTCGTTTCCGAATTCGGCTACGCACAGGCTACGATAAGCCAGCACATGAAAAAACTCATCCGTTCAGGTCTTGTCGAAACAAAAAAATCGGATAAGTTTACTTACTTGTACGCTAACTTCGGGCTTCTTATGAAGTATGTAGATCTGACTAAGCGTTATTCGGTAGTCTGATCAGCTTTTCTTAGCACGCTACTTGTGATAGGTCTCTCCGCGTATGATCTTGAAGCATCTGTATGTCTGTTCAAGCAGAATCACTCTCATCATCTGATGTGGGAATGTCATATCCGAGAACGAGATTTTGAAGTCAGCCCTTTTGCTGACCTCTTCATCAAGACCGAGGCTGCCGCCTATAACAAATACTATATCGCTCTTTCCGTCAATGGAAAGAGTATTTATTTTGTCCGCAAACTGTTCGGATGAAAGCTTTTTCCCCCTTATCTCAAGAGTTATTACATATGAGCCTTTGTCTATGCGTGAAAGTATGTCACGGCCTTCGGCTTTTTTGACTGCCGCTTCCGCCGCCTGCCCCTCACCCGTAAGCTTTGACTCTTTGAGCTCCGTTATAAAGGGATCGCAATATGCGCCGAGGCGTTTCATATACTCGTTTACCGCCTCGGTCCAGTATTTTTCTTTCAGCCTTCCGATGCAGATTATATTTATCCTCATGGTTAAACCTCGTATACATCGCTCATCTGATCGCGCGGAATTACGTCGAGGACATAGCTGTCATTCTCAAAGAAATCCTCGTCGAATAGCCTGTTTTTGATCGTCAAAAACGCCTGTCCCGGCGAATTGTTTTCTCTGCTTAGGTGAGCAAGCAGTATGCGCGGCAGCTCCGGCTTTTTTCTGTTTCTCAGCATGGTTATGAGACATTCGGCGGCATCTTCATTTGAAATATGTCCGTTATTTCCGAGTATACGCATCTTGAGCGAATACGGATAATTACCCATCAAAAGTATATTTCTCTCGTGATTTGCTTCAAGTACGAGAAGATCGCTGTCTTCTATAAGCTCTGCCTGCTTCTTCGTGACAAATCCCGTATCGGTTATTATCGTAAGTCTGCGTCCTCCGCATACAAAAGAATAGCCGAGAGGCTCCGCCGCATCGTGCGACAGTCTGAAAGGCTCAACTTCAATGTCGCCGATTACAAACGAACCGTCATCCGGGTGTATCGCCGACGCTTTTGATTCGTCGAACTTACCCGAAAGGGCTTCGAGCGTACCGTGCGAACCGTAGACCGATGCATTTGATGATTTTTTGCTGACGGTTCTTAGGCTCTGTATGTGATCCGTATGTTCGTGAGTAATGAAAATGCCGTCTATATCGTCCGGAGAAAGGCCGTTCCCCGAAAGTCCTTCAAATATTCTTTTTCCCGATATACCTGTATCTACGATAAACGCTGTCGTGTCCGTTCTTATAAGATAACTGTTGCCCGAGCTTCCTGTTGCAAACGAGCAAAATCTAAGTGCCATATTATTTCCTGTGCCTACCTGTCAAAGCCTCTATAATCCCTACGCCTTTTGCCGTCGACATCAAATGATTTGCCGTAGTCCGTAGCTCTGGTGTAGCTTCCGCTACCCTTCGCCTTCTGTTCCGTTCCGAACGGTTCGTCATCCTCCGTGTCAAATAGAGTCGGCTTCTTATATTGCGGCTGCATTTGCTGCTGATTCTCTGATTTTGGCTGTGACGGATTCATAATCTGAATGCGCGATTGCTGTTCTTTCGGGTCAAGCCGTTTAATGCCGCCTTTCTGTATGTTTTCTTCGGGCTTTTGCTCCGAGCTGTTCATCTGAAAGCGCTGAGGTGTTTTTTTGCTGTCACTGTTTCTCTTTGCTTTAGCTAAAAACACCGTTCTTATGATGATGGCAAAAGCTACTATTATAAAAATTCTCATTATACCAAAACCTGAACCTGAATCGTAATACATAAGTCCTCCTTTTGTTTCGCTTGCTTTATTAATTACAGTATACCATATCCTTTTAATACAGTGTATAATATTAGACATGAAAACACTGAACATGTATACGGACGGCGCCTGCTCCGGAAACCAAAACGAAACGAATACAGGCGGCTGGGGCTGTATCCTCGAATACGGGGATACAAAAAAAGAGCTTCACGGCGGAGAACTCAATACTACAAATAACAGAATGGAGCTTACTGCGGTCATAGAGGGCTTCAAATGCCTCACGCGCAGCGGTCTTACAGTTCGCGTATTTACGGACAGCTCATATGTGGCCTCATGCTTTATTAACAAGTGGTACATAGGCTGGCGCAAAAACGGCTGGAAAACTGCCGCAAAGAAACCCGTTCTAAACCGCGAGCTTTGGGAAGAGCTCATTGCACTCACTGAAGATCACGACGTGAGGTTTTACAGGGTAAAGGGGCATGTGGACATATCAAGCTCCAATACAGACAAGGTGAAGCTCTATGAGAAATTTACCGAATGGAACGGAAAGGAATTTTCCATTGCGGACTTTGAATATGTTACGGAAATGAACAATCGCGCCGATGAGCTTGCAAACGAAGGCATAGACGAGGTACGCGAATAGCATCTACTCCCCGTGTGATATTCTGCCGTCTCCCGAAAGAGAAATTTTTTCCCCTCCGGTTGCACTTTGCTTTCCGAGCAGATACATATGAAAATCTTTATTTCGTGCGAGTATCTCTCTTATGTCACGCATAACCTGTCCGGCATACGCTTTTTGATCGGACGACACGCCTATAGCCTTGAATCCTGCCTGCTTTGCTATATACAACGCTCTGTACTCGTGATATTTCTGGGTAACTATTATCGCCTTTTCCACGCAAAAAATACCCTTTGCTCTTATCATAGATTCGGATGTCGAGAATCCGGCATGATCACAAAAAACATCTTCCGGCGGCACACCGTTGTCGATACAATATTTCAGCATAACATGAAGCTCGTTGTGATACTTGCTTCCGTTATCCCCCGTCAAAAGCAGCTTCGGAGCCGCGCCTGCCTTATACAGCATGACTCCGGTTTCGAGCCTGTCCCTAAGCATAGGTGAAGGCGTGGATTTGTCTTTGATGCCGCATCCAAGCACAAGTATGCAGTCGGCAGAAAAATCCTTTATTTCTTTTATCTTTTCGTCGTCTAACGAAGCATTCTCCGAGTTTACAGAATAGACGAGACCTGCATTTCCCGCTGCAACAACGACAAGATTGATAACCGCTGCATACATCATGCATGCGCCTACTATCGCTGCAATAAAAATCAAAAATTTTCTTTTCTTATTTTTGATCATGGGAGTCTCCTTCATTTTGCATATAATTACCGGATATGGTAAAATTCGTTTATCGCTATAACTTTCGTTTAGGGAGCATTTTATGAAGCATTTTACTATACAAACGCCGTCACCGTATAAGGTTTTTATCGGGTACGACATAATCAAGGATACGGGGAAGCTTCTCTCCGATTTATACAGTCCGCGAAAGGTCTGCATTATAACCGATAACAATGTCAGCGGCATATATTCCGAAGCCGTTGAGAATTCGCTTTCTCAAAGCGGCTTTTACACCACAAAGATCATATTTCCTGCCGGCGAGCATTCAAAAAACCTTACGATTTACTCGAACATACTCGAGGCACTCGCAGATGACGGATACACGCGAAGCGACATGATTCTTGCTCTTGGCGGTGGTGTAGTCTGCGATATTGCAGGCTTTGCTGCTGCAACATATATGCGCGGCATCAAATATGTATCACTTCCGACGGATCTTCAGGCCTCTGTAGATGCCGCCGTAGGCGGCAAAACCGGTCTCAACCTGAAGAACGGGAAAAATCTTGTAGGTGCTTTTTGGCAGCCTTCACTCGTCATATGCGATTATATGACCTTTGAAACGCTCCCTGCCGAGAGAATGCTCGACGGAATAGCCGAGGCCGTCAAAACCGCAGTCATTTCGGAAAGCGGGCTGATAGATTACATAAAAAATAACAATTACCAGTATGTCCTCGATCGCTGCATATCTCTCAAGAAGTCTCTTGTAGAGGCAGACGAGCACGACACGGGACTCCGCCAGCTCCTTAACTTCGGACACACGATAGGGCACGGGATTGAAAAGCTCACATCTTATTCGGTCACGCACGGGAGAGCCGTTGCAAAAGGAATGATAGCCGAATCAAAGGCGGCATACCGCATGGGGCTTACATCTACCGATATCAGCGGTGAGCTTACGGATATTCTTGATTCCTTAGGCTTTGATACGACTTTGAACTATAACCCTGCCGAAATATCAAGGCTCGCAATGACCGATAAGAAGATCAAGGACGGTATGATAACCCTGATAGTACCTGACTACCTCGGAAAATGCACACTCCGTAAGCTGTCACTGGCAGAACTCGAGGAATTTATTTCAGCAGGACTTTTCGCCTGATCTCTTCGCTTCATATTCTTCCGCTGTCATCGAAAAGACAAGGGAATCGCGCAGCGATCCGTTATATGTCATCAAAGTGCGCCTTATCGTACCCTCGTATACGAAGCCGCACTTTTTTATCACTCGTTTTGATCTTTCGTTTGTGCTGCTCGTGCATATGCCGATCTGGTTCAGGCGCTTCGTTTTGAATCCGTATTCGAGAACGGCTTCGGCGGCTTCCGTCATATAGCCGTTTCCCCAATACCCGGAGCCTATCCAGTATCCCATTTCCGCCGAATCCGGATTTTCTCTCAGTCTGTCTTTTTCGAGAGCTATTGCACCTATAAGATGTCCATTTTCCTTCAGAGTGACGGCAAAGGAATCAGCCGGCAAAAATATGCTTTTTATTATCTCAAGAGATTCCTCCGGGTTGTCATGCGGCTTCCACCCTGCCGCCGGACCTACCGCAGGATCCTTTGCCTGGTTGTACATTTCATCTGCATCGGATTCCTTGAAACGCCTGAGTATAAGGCGTTTCGTCTCTATTCTGTCCGTCTGTGCCATTCCAATCTCCTATTATTCGGTAGAGCTGATTATTTCCTTGCTCGAATTATCTATCTGACTCACCTTCATGGACGCTGCATCCTCGGGATCGACTTCCTCTTCAAGAACGAGAAGAG
>JAEXBK010000099.1 GCA_023394035.1 Bacillota bacterium | reverse complement strand
GTTCATATATTATTCCGTCAGCGCCGAATTCTCTTGCGAGTCTGTCTGCTGTTTCGCGACGCTGTTCTACCTTTTCATCGCTCATCCAGCGTGCGCATTCCGATGTCAGCATGTAATGGCGGCAGATCTGTGTAAGCACATCCTCTTCGTCGTTAAGAACGATCTCTTCACGACCCGGCTGCGATCCGTAGCAGTAACGATCCGATACAACAAAAGCTCCGCAGTCTTCTATGAGCTTTATGAGGTCAAGATCGTCTATTTCCGATCCTACGATTGAAACGCGAGCGCGATACCAAGGCTTGCTGTCCGGTTTTCTCTTCTTCAGCTCTTCGAGAGTTTCTTTGAGGTAAGGAAGGATAAGGTCTGTCGGGCAGCAGTATGAGCAAAGCGTCATTACGGCAAATTCGTATCCCGTAAGCGGCGGATTCTCCATCTTACGCATTTCGCTGATCTCGCTTATGACACGACATAGCTCGTTGTGCTTTCTTACGGCCTCTCTGAGCGCCTCGTCCGACGTATCGACTCCGTATTTTTCTTTTATCTGGTCGAGCCAATGTATTCTGCACTGTGTTACAAGGTGCTGAACGCTGTAATCCTCAACTTTGTAAGGAATATCGAGGTGAGTTACGAAAAAGTTCGGTTTCGTGTTGCAGTTAAGTATTTCGATGTGCTCCGCGCAGCGGTTCATCGCCGTACATGCGTCTACCTCTGCAAGTGCGTCGAGGAACTGATATCCTCCTTCTATCGCTCTTTCAAGAAGCGATCTTGCAAATTCACATGTGTAGTTCGACATATAATATGTCGAAATGTCTATCGTACCCGTATTCGGAGCACGAAGACGTACCGAGAAGCAATTATCGATGTTCAGAAGCACTTCCGGCATATGATAGCATGTATATCCTATTGCCAGCTTGCCTTCTCCCTGAGCTTTCTTTACGAGATCGTTATCCGCATTCTCTAAAAGCTGCTCAAAATAAATCAAATGCTTGAGATCCTTCACGGCATCTTCCTCCTTCTTTCTTAATCAGTCAATAACATCCATCTGCCTGAGTGCCTTCCTTGCGCCTTCGAGAAGGAGTGAGTCCTTCGGAAGCTCAAAGATCGACGCTCCGTCCATATCCATATTGATCAAACTGTCATCCGGCCTTATAACGGCAACAAGCGGCGCTCCTTCCACATCATCAAAAGCAATGCGCTCCGGCGCCGGCGCACGGTTTATAACCGCCCCGATCTTATCGCACATCATCATTTTGTCTGCAACCTTTTTGATTGTTCTTATGATGTTTATGCCTTTCATGCTCTGGTCAGAGATCAGTATAAGGTTGCTGACCTTGTCCATTACTCTTCGGTTTATCTGCTCGATTCCCGCCTCTCCGTCGATTACGACATAATCAAAATCTTCGGTGAGAAGTTCAATAACATTTCGCAGATAGCTGTTCACCGCACAATAGCATCCTTCCGCCTCGGGTCTTCCGACTGCAAGAAAAGCGAAACCGTCTTTTTCACTCATCGCATCAAAAAGACTGAATTTCGCTTCAGCAAGTATGTCTTCAGTACTTTGAAGTTTTCCCGTGACGTTAGCCGCTACTCTTAGCCTTATGTCATCGAGGGTGCTGCCCGGCTCAACGCCAAGAGCAGTCGCAAGTCCCACAGCCGGGTCCGCGTCAATCGCAAGAATCCTCTTATCCGGATGTTCTTCCGTAAGAGTTCTGACGATAGCTGCGGATAAAGACGTCTTTCCGACTCCGCCTTTGCCTGCGAGTGCAATGACACAGGTATTTCTTTTGTCCATTGTAACGTTCTCCCATACTAATATAGATATCGACATTGTAACATTTTTCTAATGTTCAGACAATAGATTTTGTTAAAAAGTTATCCAGTCGTATAACTTTTGTTGGGGCTTACCGATACAAGCCTCCCGATATCATCGGGAAATCAAAAAAGACCGGAATATTCCGATCTAAATTGATAAACTTTCATCATATAACTGCTTATACCTATCCTACCGTAGACATGATTTTTCCGATATAGTAAAAAGCCCCTAAAAATCCACCCGTGCATAATAATATCTTCATTGAAAACAGAGACGCGAAGAAGAGTTTTCTCTTTACCGCAGTCTCTCTCCGGAAGCTCAATGCTATAACGACAAGCTTCAGAACGAGGCTTGCAATACCCGTTGCAGGACCGTACCTGAAAACAATAGAAAGCATCATAAACCCGATGTCGTTACTGTTAAGTCCAAGCGCAGACCCTACGACAAAGCAAACGAGGAGGAACAGATCTATTGCAAGAGATACTGCTATTGCAATCTTGCTTACAGTTTCTCTGTTGTCTCTCGTATCTTTTACTTCCATAGCTTCTCCGGATAAAGTCCCTTGTCCTTCATCGACTGCAAAGCATCTACGACATTCTGCTTATCCTCTTTATATGTAACACCGTACCACTGATCATTTGAATTCAAAACCCTGACGCTTGCTTTTCCTTCCTTCAGAAGCTCGTCAACGACGCTCGGCAGGAAGTATTCACCCTTAAGCGGATTTTCGATTGCGGCTTTGTTAAGGAATGCAGGGAAGCGTGCTTCGAGTTCCTTCATCATCGAAGCCGTAAAGCCCCAGAAGCTCATGGAAACGACAGTATCCTCAGCAAGCTCATGCCAGCTTTCTCCGTCGTTTTCCGTATATGCAATTCCGCTGCCGCGTCTCATTATCTTGGTTCTCTCGTTTATATCAAGGAGATGACCGCTCGATGAAACATCGCATACGCCGCGTGAAACATGACCGTTATCCGTAAGCGTCTTTGAAAGCCTGTAGCCTACCATTGAATAATCGTATTTTGCAGCATCCTTGGCATCTGAAAGGAAGTCGTACATAGCTTGGAACGCTCCCGGACCATAGTAATCATCCGAAGTTATTACAGCAAAAGGTCCGCCGACAAGCTCACGCGCCGCAAGCACCGCATGACCCGTTCCCCAAGGTTTTTTGCGCTCTTCCGGAAGTCTGAATCCCTCAGGTATATCCTCTATTTCCTGAAAGGCATAGTTTATGTTCAGATATTTCCCTGCGCGATTGTCGATCAAAGCTCGGAAGTCTTCTTCGTTTTCTTTTTTTATAACAAAAACAATATCGTCAAAACCCGCCATCATCGCATCATAG
>JAEXBK010000097.1 GCA_023394035.1 Bacillota bacterium | reverse complement strand
TATATAATATTTGATTTATCGTCGTCCGGTATATGAATAAATAATATCACAGGCGCAAATTACAATCAATAAGAGGTATGAATCATAATCATTAGAATTTCGTTATTGTAAAGAGGCGACGGTTTTGGTAGAATCATTGTATACATTATACTATGCGCTCATCATTATTGACGTTTGATGGTCGTTTTTTCATGAAAAAGATAACAGAGGTATTTGACTATGAATGCTGATCAGACAATCGTAAAAATCAGGCACACGGTGCTTTATCATGTTGCAAAGCTCGCCTTCGAAGGCAGATTGGAAGAAGAATATCAATACATACCGGAAATCATGCTGCCGGGACCGCTTCCGTCTTACAGGTGCTGCGTTTACCGTGAACGCGAGGTCGTAAGAAACAGAGTCAGACTTGCGATGGGCAAGGCTCCGGAGCAGGTCGATAACGGAAACCTCATTCAGGTTATAGATGCGGCATGTTCGGACTGCCCTATTTCCGGATACCTCGTCACCGAAAATTGCCAGAACTGCGTCGGTAAGGCTTGTCTCCACAGCTGCAAATTCGGCGCTATCACGGTAGGTAAAACGAGAACGGAGATAGATAAACAAAAATGCAAGGAATGCGGTATGTGTGCAAGAGTATGTCCTTATCAGGCCATCATCCACATGAAACGCCCGTGCAAGGCATCATGTCCCGTTGATGCTCTTGAATATGATGAGTACGGGCTTGCGGCAATTAACGGAGAAAAATGCATAAGCTGCGGTCAGTGTATCCACAGCTGTCCTTTCGGCGCCATCGGAACAAAGAACGATATCGTTCCTGTAATTGAGCACCTCAAGAGTGATCGCCCTGTATTTGTAATGTTTGCCCCTGCCACAGAGGGTCAGTTCGGACGCGACATCACTATGGCAAGCTTCCGCAAGGCGGCCAAGGAAGTCGGCTTCACAGACATGATAGAAGTCGGACTCGGCGCAGATCTGACAACAAGAAGCGAAGCCATGGAATGGCACGAGGCATACGAAAAAGGCGAAATGAAGACAACCTCGTGTTGCCCTGCCTTTGTCAATCTCATAAACAAGCATTATCCTGAGCTTGCCGAGAACATGTCAACATCCGTAAGCCCGATGTGCCAGCTCTCGCGTTTACTCAAAGCAAAGTATCCGGGTGCAGTCACTGTATTTGTCGGACCTTGCATCGCAAAGAAATCAGAAGTACGCGATCAGAAGATTGAAGGCAATGTCGATTACGCGCTGATATACAGCGAATTTGAAGCAATGATGAAGGCAAAAGGCGTCACGCTTGAGCCTGCCGAAAATGATTTTCAGCGTTCCAGCAAATACGGCAAGGGCTATGCTACTTCCGGAGGTGTTACGGATTCATGTATCGCCTACCTCAAAGAACAGGGTATCGAAGACGATCTTAAAGTCCTGAAAATCAGCGGCACGCGCGAAATCAAAAAGGTTCTAAATCTTGCAAAGGCAGGCAAGCTCGAAGAGCAGTTTATCGAGGGTATGGCCTGCGAGGGCGGCTGCTTCTACGGACCAAGCGGATTCGACCACAGCGTAAAGGCAAAAAATGCTCGCGAGGCTCTTATAAGTCAGGCTGACGACAGAACTATAAACGAAAATCTCTCCGAATACGATCTTTCAACATTCAACGGTCACAGGGGATAGCCGGCTTACGGGCAAAACATATAGGCTCCGCACCGCCAGTGCCGTTTTGCACGCATTTAAGCGTCGTAAACACTGCTCCGTAGACAATCCGGTTATTTATATGTATATTTCAGAATTATGCATGAAAAAACAAAAAATATCTACAAAACTGCCACAAGATTGGATTTCTGTAGATATTTTAAAGGAAATCATGCATAATTCTTTTTTATACATGGTTTTAGGTCAAATGCGATACGCCCCGTCACCTGAACGAACCGAACGCTCGAACGGCTCGAATGGCTCGAACGATCAAATGCAGCAAATGGCACATTTAGCGCAAAGCATAGCCGGCTGCAGCACATTACCATTGGTTCAATGTCTATTCCCTTACAGGTCTTTGCTTAAGTGCATAGGCAAGGTTTATTGCATGGTCGGCGCAGCGTTCAAGATCCGTAACAACATCCGTAAAAATAACGCTGCTCAAAGGATCGCATATAGACTGCATCATTCTGTCAACATGGTTATGAACAAGCTCCGACTCCTGCATATCGACGCGTGCTTCGAGCGCTTCGACCTCCGGCAGAAGCCCATAATCGCTCGTCTCAAAAACATTGAGCGCCACATGAACAGCGTCAACTGCATCGTCTGCCATCTTTCTCAGCTCTATGCGTGCCATATTGCTCATGCCCGTATTGGTGCAGTTCAGCTCTTCTATATACTCTATTATATTTTCGGCATGATCCGAGAGGCGTTCAATATCCGTAACAGCTATCGTAAGCTTTGATACTATACGCAGATCTTCCGAGCTCAAATCGAGAGTTCTGAGCTCAGACATGGCATTTGCGATTGTATGATTGAGTATGTTGACAGTCTCTTCCCTCGCGCGAACATTTTCTGCAAGCTCAGGAGAATAATTGAAAAAGCAGTTCAGTGCGTTGCGCAGATTTTTCTCCGCTATGCGCCCCATTCGCGTTATTTCTCTGTGGGTATAGTCTATAGCTACACCTACAGGAACCGCCGAGAGGTTCAGCATATACTGAAGCTTGCGTTCTTCTGCACGCTCGCTTTCCTCCTGTCTTACAGGGATTATCTTCTTCGCAAGTCTGATAATGAGGTGTGCAAAAGGAAGCTCTACAACTACCGCAATTATAGCAAACATCGTGTGTGTATTAGCTATCTGTCTTCCGATTTCGTCAGGCGAGAGCGAACGGATAAATTCGAGTATCTGAGGGAATATGTTAATCAGGATCACGAGCATTGCAGCCCTGATAAGATTGAACAAAAGATTAAGTATTGCAGTTCTCTTACCGTTTCTGTTTGTGGTAAGCGAAGCGAGTATGTTCGGCGTAACAGAACCTATAGCCGCACCTATCGTGAGGTATACGGCCGTTTCGTAGCTAAGAAGTCCCTGTACCGCAAATGTCTGGAAAATAACCGTCGAGGAAGATGAGCTCTGGAGCAGTGCTGTAAAGGCAATTCCGAACAAAAGCGCCAACGCGTGATTATCGAGTCCCGAAAGGAAGTCAATAAATTCTGCGCTCTTTGCAAGAGGTGCAATTGCATGCTTCATTATCGATATGCCGACAAAGAGCATACCGAAGCCCATTATTATCTCTCCGACATGCTTGACCATGCTCTTTTTCATAAAGAGGTACATTATCGTACCGGTAAACAATATGAGAGGTGCGTATGCGGTAAGATCAAAAGCCGTAATCTGCGCCGTTATGGTAGTACCTATATTGGCACCCATGATAACGCCGACAGCCTGTGCAAGATCCATCATGCCTGAGTTTACAAATCCGATGACCATTACATCAGTAGCCGATGAGCTCTGAATAAGCATCGTTACAGCAATACCTACAAATACTGCGATTACCCTATTCCTCGTAGCTTTTTCGAGTATTCCCTGAAGCTTGTTTCCGCAGGCATTCTTAAGTCCCGATGACATCATCGTCATACCGAACAGGAACAGCCCTACTCCTCCAAGCAGAGAAAACGCTTCGGTTATAGTCATTACTTTCCTCCAACATCGCTTTATTAGGCGCAAAACACGCTATTTTATATCATACAACATTTTGGAGAAAAAAAACACTTTTATTTAGTGTTTGGCACTAAATAAAAGTGTAAATCCGTCTTATTTCATTTCGCAAAGCTCTTTTGCAGTCTTAGCAGCAAGCTTTGCATTGTTATATACAAGCTGAATGTTGGAATCGAGTGATTTTCCGCCCGTGATGTCTTTGATCTTGGCAAGCAGGAACGGTGTGCTTTCCTTTCCGTGTATGCCGAGCTGCTTAGCTTCTTCGACAGCCTCAGCTATGGCTTTGTTTATCACATCGTAATCCATTGCATATTCTTCCGGGATCGGGTTTGTTACGAGCATTCCGCCTTCTATTCCCATGCTTTTCTTAACAAAGAACGCTTCTGCGAGCTCCTTCGGGGTGTCGAGTCTATAATCGACTTCAAATCCCGATTTTCTCGTATAGAATGCCGGCAGCTCCTTGGTGCCGTAGCCGATCACAGGTACTCCGTGAGTTTCAAGGTATTCGAGGGTCAGTCCGAGGTCGAGTATCGACTTGGCTCCTGCGCATACTACCATAACAGGCGTCTGTGCCAGCTCTTCGAGGTCTGCCGATATATCCATCGTCGTTTCTGCTCCTCTGTGAACGCCGCCGATACCACCGGTTGCGAATACTTCGATTCCTGCCATATGGGCAATCATCATGGTAGTCGTTACAGTAGTTGCTCCGTCCATGCCCTTTGCTACTATTACGGGAAGATCGCGGCGGCTTACCTTTGTGATGCCTGAGCCGGTTTTTCCGAGGTAGTCGATTTCTTCCGGGGTGAGTCCGGCTTTAAGTCTTCCACCGATTATGGCGATTGTTGCCGGAACGGCTCCGTTTTCCCTTATGATTTCCTCTACCTTAAGGGCAGTTTCAACATTCTGAGGGTATGGCATTCCGTGGGATATTATGGTTGATTCGAGCGCAACCACAGGCTTTCCGACTTCAAGCGCTTCTTTGACTTCAGGATTTACATCAAGGTATCTGTTCATTTTATTTCCTCCGTTTATTACATTCTCGAAGCGAGTAGCTCCTCGCTCATCATATCGTTTATCGTATCCTCTGATTCCATCGCTACAGAGGCTGCCGCAAGGCCTGCTTTTGCTGACTTTTCGAGGTCCAGCCCCTTCATGTAAGCCCAGACGAGTGCCGCCGTAAATGCGTCCCCGCAGCCCGTTGCGTTTTTGAGATTACATTCATCAAGACCAAGCTTGATAAACGTTCCTTCCTCCGCAGCCAGCACGCCGTCTGCGCCGAGCGTTATAAATACTCGTTTAAGCCCCGTATCGAGCAGCTTCTTCGCTGCGCGCTTCAGGCTTTTCTCGTCTCTGATCTTCACTCCGGAGAGTAGCTCAGCCTCAATTCTGTTCGGCTTCAGGGTATGCAGTTTGCCTATTATGCCCTTCAGCTTTTCAGCCTTGGCTGTCGATACTGTATCCGCAAAGATCGGTGCATTTGCATTGTTAGCTATATACTCTATCGTTTCCTTAGGGATATTCGTATCTATGACTATTGCCGAAGCCCCCTGCAAAAGTCGCTCTCGTGTGCTTATAAGCCCCGGTGTGAGCCTGTCGTATATCTCCATATCGCTTACGGCAAGCTTCATGTCTCCGTGCTCATCATCGATGAAAAGATATGTGGAAGTCCTCATACCGTCGAGCAGAGGTGAATTCGATACGTCTATACCGAGCTCCTTGCAATTTTCTATTATGCGTTTGGCGTTAAGGTCATCTCCGAATACGGTCATCATGCTGACATCTATTCCGAGAAGCCTTGCGTTATGGGCAATGTTTCGCCCCACACCGCCAAAGCTCATTCTCACCTTGCCGGGATTTGAATCCTCTGCGATGAGCGTGCTGCTCGGAATCCCTCCGATGTCTATATTAACGCCGCCTATAACTGTAATGTATTCCTCTTCGCAAAGGACGTATCCCCTCCCGGTTATAAGTCCCTTCTTCATGAGGTTTGAAACATGTACTCCTACGGACGATCTCGTTATGCCCGCTCTTTCGGCAAGCTCCTGCTGCGAGATCAAAGGATTCTCTCTTATCCAAGAAAGAATTTGTGACTCTCTGTTAGTCATCGTTGCCCCTTAATCAATTCTTTATATAGGTAATCATTTCTTTATATATTACCACAAAATCGCCGCAAGTCAAGCAAAAATCGTGCGAGGTGCAGGCGTTGAAACGGCGGTTGAAGGTGCCGCCGAGCCCTTTGATTTACATAATACCTGTATATTATTCCATAAACGCACTATTTTGATGACTTTTCACTCCATTTTTGATGATTATTACCCTAATTATGGAGCGAATACCCCTATATAGAAAAAAACACACATTAATCTATGGGAAATCTCACACCTTAAGCATTTATTTGGTATAATATGGAAAATTATATTGCGCAGGAGGGTAAATATTGGGATAACGGATTTTAGAAAAGATATGATCAGACAAGTTGATAATCTTGAATTCCAAATTCAGGAGGCGTTAAAGCGAATCGGTAAAGGCAGAATGAGAAAAATGAGGTGTCGCCATATTTCCGGCGGTATAAGATACTACTTGATTGAAGGCGGAAGAGAGCGTTGTATAGGCGATGAAGATTCAAATGAGGTAAAAAAAATCAAGGATGAATACCGCAAAATCAATGCTTTTCATTAGATATATTTAACTTTGGTACTTTTTTTAATTCATATGCCGTAAACTTGTGTTTTCAATACAAAAAGGCCTCGAGGATGATTTCCCGAAGCCCCTTGTCGCCGTGCAGCGTTTAATTTGAATATTATTTATTCAGTTTGTGCAGTTTACATCAAAGTGTAGGAACACTTCCCTATCACTCTTCAAAGGTACCCTTGACTACGACCTCTCCGCCGCTTATCATCGTGCGTCCGAGCGCGATAACCGAATCTATTTCGAGATCCTTCGTCATTATGCACATATCGGCATCAAGTCCCTCTTCGAGTCTGCCTTTGCTCGTCAGCTTGAGAACCTTTGCCGGATTTGAGGTGATGGCTTTGATTGCAGTTTCAAGCGGAATGTTCTCCTTCTGCACACATTCGCGAACCTCTTTGAGAAGACAGCTTGACTGACCCATACCGATGCCCTGAAAAACGCCGTCTGCGGAGAATATAGGCATACTGCCCTGTCCGTCAGATGTGATCGTGAAAAGGTCGCTCGAAACGCCTTCGTCAAGAAGTCTTTTGATGCCCTTTGAGACTCTTATTTCGCCGCATTCCTTTTCCCAGTAGTCTATATCCTCGTTACCGGTAAAGTCAACTGTTCCGCCCCTCTTTGCAAACTCGACCGCCTTCTCGAAAAGATAAGGGTTGCGGTTTACATGTGTAGGAAGGAACTGCGTTATAGGTATCTCCGTTTCGTCGACGACTCTTTCTATGAGATCGAGGCATCTTTCGCTGTCACCGAGATGAACGTTTACGATTCCAGCCTTGCCGGAGAGAACGCCCCCGACGCGTATATCTGCAGTAAGTCGTGCAAATTCATCAAAGGTCGGCTGTGAAGATCTGTGATCTGATATAGCAATTTCGCCGACTCCGATTATCTCGTCGATCATCATTATGTCCTTCATGAGATCGCCTGTCAGCGTGCCGACAGGAACGCGATAGCTTCCCGTATAAGCATATGCGGACATTCCCTCTTCCTTGAGACCTTTGATCTTGGCTATCAAGGATGTCATGTCGCGACCTACACCGTCGGTGCCGAGGCATCCTACAACAGTAGTTATTCCGTATCTTGTGAATTTTGAAAGCGTACCCTCAGGCGTTCTGTTTCCGAATCCGCCCTCGCCGCCGCCGCCCAGCACGTGAACGTGGCAGTCGATGAATCCCGGCGTGATCACCATACCCGAAGCATCTATGATTTCTGCTCCAAGCTCATCCGGCAGGCTTATTTTATCTGCGATTTTGCAGATTTTGCCTCCGGCGATGAATATGTCCTTTCTTCCGAGATAGGAAGGAGCGTACACTTCAGCATTTTTTATAAGCTTCATATAAAATATCCTTAATTTAGAATCCTGTTACGCTTGCGATAATGATAGTGATTACTGCGCCGAGCATAAGTATTCCGAGATATTTCCAAACGAATTTGACCCAATTTGACCAGTCAAGTCTTGCTATTGCAAGTGAACCCATGAGGCATCCCGATGTAGG
>JAEXBK010000069.1 GCA_023394035.1 Bacillota bacterium | reverse complement strand
GTTCATCACGCTCAGAAGGTTATCAAAATCTTTTACGGTTTTAATTTCTGAAAGATTATGGTATTCAACCCATTTCATTTGTCCTTCATCTGACGAAGCAAGAGTTCCCGTCCATTCGGTTGCTTTGAAAAGAAAGACAACATACCTTCCGTTTTCAATCGGGAACTGCTTCACGCCTACCAATCTTGGATCTACAACTGTTAGGCCTGTTTCTTCTTGCATTTCTCTAATCACGGCATCGACAAATGACTCACCCGGCTCAACATGACCTCCCGGTAAAGTATAGCCTAACCAGTCTTTCTTTCTTCTGTTTTGGAGAAGAATCTTATCGTTATCTTCAATCAGGCATAATACTGTCAGCTCAACATTCTCTGTTCTTCCCACGAGATATTCCTCCACAAATTTCAATTAGAATGCTTTTCACCTATCGTGCAGAGCTTCCCTCTTAACACATATCCGATTTTCTCATAACATGCATTTGATGCTATATAGTCCGCATTTGTATACAGCATCGGCGTATATCCCGACATCCGCGCAAGCATGGTCACCTGATATACAAGGTTCTCGGCATAATGATTTCTTCTATATTCCTTATATGTGTATACAAGATTGAGAAATGCCATATCATCTGCCGATCCATAATAGCAGCTTGCAGCTTTCTTTCCTTGTTCGTCAATCCAGAAATACAAGCTTCCGGCATCAATATAGCGCTTCGCATCTTTCCTGTATTCTTCCGTGCTCTTTTGGTACAATCCTGTTTCGGTATGAAAAAGAGCAAGTAATTCTGTCAAGTCCTCTGCATCCTCTTCCGTGCATGTCCTCATGATGCCTGATGCTTTTTTTGATGGTTCTATCGGATTCGGGCAGTCATAGGCAAACAAATTCATCGTAACCGAGAGCTGTTTTCCGTCCGCCGCAGCCCTTTTTATAAAATACGCCGCCAAGTCATTTTTGACATTAAATGTATGTGTTCCGTCAAGCAATGCGTTGTCTTTTGAAAGCTGATATGCTCGCTCAAATTCTCCTTCAGAAGCATCATCCGGAGTCCATATCCATACAGGATGAGGATACAAAGACAGGCATATTATCAGTCTTTCGTGATCTGACAAAAGCAAACTTACCTCGCCGCCAATAATGTTGCGCAGCACAAGAAATGTATACCTGTCGCTTTCCAATAAATTGTAATCTCTTTCATCAACAAAACTATCCATAGGATTTAATTCCTCATTAAATTTAATCTATCGCTCCAGCCATCACGTTTCACTAATCGCATGCTTATAGGATCCAAGCAGACCGTAATAGCTCAACAATGCGGGATAGCGGGCTGCAGGATGATAGTAATCAATCACAATACGATTTTTCCATTTATAGTGATAATTGTCTGACGGATGCTCTTTTTTATCGATTAAAACAATCGAAGGATCCTGATCTAATTTTTCCAAAGCCGAAATCAGGTATCCGATAGTGTAACAGCAAATAATAATATCCGGATTGATAAGCTCTATCTCTTTTAGAATCTCATATGCATCCATTTCCGCATATTGCATTAAATCTTTATCTTCAGAATTGGATTTCCCACCACTTTTTTTGATGTTCATTACCGCAATCTGCTTTAGATAAAAGTTGGCTTGACTCTCATCAAGTTTCTTATATGGGGCTATTTCGGAGGAAGTAGTCTCAATTATCCCGTATGCCCATTCTGCCACTCTATGCCAAATATTGTTCCATGGACCATTCTCGCACAAATCATATGCAAGGTCATACTCATGCTTTTGATTTTCGCTTATGAATTTCCCATCATCGTGGTATGCTTCTTTTAGAAGAAACAATATTTTTTTCTCCTGTAAATCCCACGCTTCCTTGCATACAATTCCATCATAATTAAAGATCTGACCGGCATGTTTATCTTTTTCTTTCCATTCTGCGAACAATTCCTGAAGCTCTATTTCCTGCATGATGCCCTCCTACTATTTACTATTCACTCTACTCATCTTTGTCGCCATCAAAGCGCTTTGCTCTCATCCCACTTTTCAATAAAATCATGAATAAAATTTTTTCATGCATGATTTTAGCTAAAATATCTACGGAAATCTCATTTTAGAGAATTCTCGTAGATATTATTACTTTTTTTATGTATAATTCTGAAATATACATAAAAATAACAGGATTATCTACGGTTCACAGTAGCAGCCAATGTTATAGCCGGCAAAAGGATATTCGTTTCCTTCGTCCGAAATGCCGACCGATTTGTCGTATCCGTCTGCCCATAGATCAAAGCCTTTGTTGTCGAGCATATATTATTCCTCCCTGAATTTCTTTACTCATGATTAGTAGAATTTATTAAAGCGTTTATAATATGTTGCCTTTCTTTTATATTTGTAAAGTTAATCAGGAAGCCTATAAACATCACAATTACGCCTAAAAATATCATGATAAATCTTGAGCTGAAAATATAAATAATCGATAATAGGATGCTGCATATAACGGATAAAGCAAAGACCGACATTGGGATGCTTGCATTTTTCTTTGCTGCTTCAAGAAAGTCTGCGTATTCGCTATCTGAAATTCGAAAATCCGACACACATATTTCGCTGTATATTCTTTCGAAAATAACTTTAGCCAAGAAATATGCAATCCATACTGCCAAAAACAAAATCAAACAATTGTTCAATATGCTTTTGTTGATAAAATAGGAGTTTAGTCACCTCACGATCGGTAGAGCCAGTAGCCCCGCTCCTGCAACAAATGATTCTTTAAACCCTATATTTTGTTTGCTCTCACAATAAAGCAGCTTTCCGCTTGATTTATCATAAAAAACATAGTTTTCCTTGTAGTTTCCTATAGATATTAAATTTCTGTTCATATAAAGATTGTCTTTCTATTATCACATTTTATGTTTATTTATCGCCAATCTCGGTTTCTAATTTTGCCAGATATTCAAAGCACAAACCGCCGTCGCAGTGATAAAAGAACGGATCTTGGCGAATCGTATCCTCTGCATTTATTATAAATTCAGGCAATATAGCTTTGCCGTTGCTGTCAGCATAAACAACTGAAAATCTATATCCCATGCGTCCGAGAGATATGCCGGCTTTCTTCATGGTTTTGCTCTTGATATTCTCGACTATATATTTGATATCGTCAGGATCATCAACGGTAAATTTCGCCCCTGTGTTTCCATCAAAAACATCTATGTGGTCTACCTCCTCAGGATTAATTTCCTTCCCGAATGTTTTAGGAACAAGACAATATATTGTTGCTGCAATAATCAAAACAACGGCAATCATGATTGGAATAAGTTTTTTCTTTTTCATGAGTCTTACCTCCTTTACATGGTGGAACTAATTTTTGATATAACGAACAATGTCCATTTTATCGTTTACTCTCTCAAGTTCACCCGTCTTCGTATATCCTAACTTTTCATATAGATAGCAATTGCCCTTTTCTTGAAAGATTGTGTCAAGCTCCCAGTTATCCTGTCCATGAATTCTTTCTATTTCATAAAAGGCCTTTTGCGCTATCCCTTTATTACGAAATTCCTCCAGTACAAATATCGGTGCCACTTTTTTTCTGCTTCCGTCTTTTCTATCAGTTACTCTAATAGCACCAACTATATCTCCGTCCTGATAAATGTAGTAAAAGAAAGTATATTCCTGCAGCAATTTAGTCTTGATTTTTTCTTTTGTTTCATTTGCCGGACTTGTTTCAAAATCTTGGTATTTTTCTAATAAACTCTGAAATGCTTTGATTTGCATTGTCCATAATTTGTCTGCGTCGTCAATGCTTATTCTTACCAGTTCTATATTCATCATACACCTGTACCAACTTCAAACCTATTTAGCTGGTTTCCCTATCATCTTCGTTTTCTTTATCAGAATCCGTAACTTTTGTTAAACTCCCGATAATAATTCCAATCATCATTCCTATTCCCGGTCCCATTATGCCGAGAGTCATATTATCCATCATAAAACCGAATAC
>JAEXBK010000033.1 GCA_023394035.1 Bacillota bacterium | reverse complement strand
GAGTATGGATATACCGAGCCCGCCGGAGACGAGATTTTTTATGGCTTCCTGGTCGTTGATGCGAGCTTTGATTTGAAGGTCGGAGACTGAGACATCGAGACCGGATATCAGGCGTTCAACGCTTAGCTGAGTGCCGCTGCCCTCTTCGCGGATTATTATCGGCTCGTTCATGAGCTTTCTGAAAAGCTTTGCATCTGCGATGCCGTCGCATTCGTCGTGCAGCGCTTTGAACTTATCGTTTACAGGTGTTATGAGCACCATTTTGTCTGTACAGAACGGCAGACAGAGAAGCGGTTCATCTTCGACTGCCATCCCGGTCATTCCTATATCATAAAGCCCGCCGAGAAGACCTGCTATTACATCGCGGCTGTCCCCCTGCCTTACCGAAAAGCAGGTGGAAGGATAGCGGGCTTCGTAATTTGTGAGTATCTCCGGCAGGATGTAGGCTGACGGAATGGTGGAAGCGCCGAGCCTTATGATATTCTTTGTCTCTTCCGACCAGCGCGAAAGGAGATCCTCCTGAAGATCGAGAATGTGCTTGATGCATTCGTAAAGCTCATGCCCCTTAGGAGTGATTTTTATGTTTTTCGTATCACGGACTATAAGGCGCGTTTGGAGCTCGTCTTCGAGAGACCTTATGTGAGTGCTTATGGTAGGCTGCGACTGGTAAGTTTTTTCGGCGGCCTTTGTGAAGCTTCCGTATTCTATAACGGCAGCAAATGATTTAAGCTGTTTGATTTCCATCTAAAATCTCCTTTAGCGACCTTACGGCGTAGTGAACCTCTTCTTCTGTATTCTTAAATCCGAATGAAAATCTTATCGTTCCTGTCGGAAATGTTTCTAATGTTTTGTGTGCGATAGGTGCGCAGTGAAGCCCTACACGCGTCATTATCCCGTATTGCGAGTCGAGTGCAAAGGCTACCTGAGCGGGATCTGAACCCGGAGTATCTATGGAAACGACACCCGTGCGCATATCCGTGTCGCGCCGTCCTATTATCCTGACAAGACCTTTTGTTTCGAGCGGCTTGAGCAGGTCGAGCATCAAAGCCGTCAGCCTCAGCTCGTGAGCGCGTATGTTCTCCATTCCGGTGCTTTTGATGCATTCGAGACCTTCGCGGAGGCCAACGATACCTGGCAGATTAGGAGTGCCGGCTTCGAACCTGTCAGGCATGAACTTAGGAATTTCTTCGGTATGGGAAATGCTTCCCGTGCCGCCTGAAAGCAGAGGCTCGATGAGCGGAACCATCTCTTTTGAAAGAACAAAACCGCCGATGCCCTGCGGGGCAAGAAGCCCTTTGTGACCGGTAAACGCAACGGCATCGATAAAATCATCTTTCATACTGATAGGAAATATGCCGGCGGTCTGTGCAGAATCAAGTATGAATTTGATTCCATGCGCTCTGCAAAATCTGCCGACTTCTCTTATAGGCATCATAGTGCCGCAGACATTGCTTGCGTGCATCATTACGACTGCCCTTGTGTTTCCCTGAAGCAACGCTTCCATTTCTTCCAAAATAAGAGTGCCGTCAGCTCTGCAAGGAATACGAGAGAATGAGACACCTTGATTAAGAAGCTGGTTGAGCGGACGCATTACGGCGTTATGCTCCATAGAAGATGTCAGCACATGATCTCCATCCCTAAGGAAGCCCTTTAGAATCACATTAAGGCTTTCGGTGACGTTCTTTGTAAATATGACATTTCGGGAATCCTCGGCATCAAAAAGCTCCGCTATGAGCTTTCGTGTATCAAAAACAGTGCCCTCAATTTGATATGCTTTTTCGTAAGTCCCGCGATTGATGTTGCAGCCCGCTGAGGAAATGAATTCATATACGGCTTTTGCAACGCTTTCGGGCTTTGGAAACGATGTGCTTCCGTTGTCAAGATAAATCCTGTCCATAATACTCCCATCCTCAATTCTATGTATAAAAGATTATCATATTTATATGTGTTATTCAATGGATTTATTAGAAGATTTAATAGGTGGGTCAAAAATATCAATATTCATTATTTGAGTACATATGAGCCGAGTGTTATCATTAGCGTGAGAAATCATCATCATTTTAGTTATTTTTAGGAGAGGACAACAAAATGAACACAAAAAGTGAAAAGCTTACAATGATCGTTGCCGGACTTATAATCGGCGCGATAGCATCAGCTCTCGTTTTGCTGGGAAACCCTGCAAATATGGGATTCTGTATTGCATGCTTCCTGCGTGACACGGCAGGTGCGCTCGGACTTCACAGAGCAGCCCCTGTACAGTACATCAGACCTGAAATCATAGGTCTTGTACTCGGAAGCACACTTCTTGCAATAGGCAAGAAAGAATTTGCGCCAAGAGGCGGAAGCTCCCCTGTAACGAGATTCGTACTCGGATTCTTCGTTATGATCGGCGGACTTATGTTCCTCGGATGCCCGTTCAGAATGATTCTGAGACTTGCAAGCGGCGACCTTAACGCAATCGTAGGTCTGCTCGGATTTATCGGCGGAATCCTCGTAGGTGTTGTATTCCTTAAGAAGGGCTATTCGCTCAAGCGTACATACAAGCTTCCTACACTCGAAGGAGCTGTATTCCCTGTAATCCAGATCGCATTGCTCGCACTGCTCGTAGCTACACCTGCATTCATCTTCTTCTCGGAGGAAGGTCCCGGTTCAAAGCACGCAGCCCTTATCATAAGCCTTATTGCAGGACTTGTAGTAGGTGCTATCGGACAGCGCACACGGCTCTGCATGGTTGGCGGAATCCGTGACCTCGTACTCTTCAAAGAGACAAGACTTCTTCTCGGATTTGTTGCAATCTTCGTCAGCACACTTGCATTCAACCTGATCTTTACTGCTGCTACTGAAGGCACATACTTCAAGCTGGCTCTCGAAGGACAGCCTATAGCTCATACAGACGGACTTTGGAACTTCCTCGGAATGGTACTCACAGGCTTTGCATGCGTACTCCTCGGCGGCTGCCCGTTCCGTCAGCTCATCCTCACAGGTGAAGGAAACACTGACAGTGCAGTAACAGTGCTCGGACTCGTATTCGGCGCAGCTTTTGCTCATAACTTTGCACTCGCATCAAGCCCTGAAGGTCCTACACCTAACGGAAAAATCGCAGTTATCATCGGACTCGTTGTAGTTGCAATAATAGCTTTTGCAAACACACGCCGCAAGGAAAACGCATAAGGAGAAGATCATGGAAAAATTAGATGCAAGAGGACTTTCGTGTCCTGAACCTGTCGTAATGATGAGCCGTGCAATGGCATCAAAGGCAGCTTCATATGTTATGGTCGTTGATAATCCTGTTGCTAAGGAAAACGTTACACGTTATGCAATGAATCAGGGTTATAAGGTTGCAGTCACCGAAAATGACGGTGAGTACACACTTAATCTGACGAAGTAATGACATATATAGCAACGTTTTATTCGCATTACGGAGCAATCAGCTTCAAGCGGGACTGCGAAGAGCAGGGAATCGAAGCCGTGCTAATGCCTGTACCCCGAGATCTTTCGAGTAGCTGCGGCACGTGCGTCAGATACGAGGCTGACCGCCTTTATCCGGAATCAAATCATCCGGAGGATATGGAGCAGCTCGTCAAGGTTATCGAAGCGGGATATGAACAGATATACCGTGCAATCGGAAGCTGATAGGAAAACAAAGCAAAATGAGAAAAGAGCAGTTCAAGATGAGCTGCTCTTTTTGATGTGATTTGATGTTACAAGTTCAATTAATTTATAGACTGCCTGCCTTAATACTGATACAATATGGCTATAGTAAATTTAAGAGAAAGAGTGACGAACTATGAGTGATAAAGTAATCAGAGCTACGGCGTGCGATTCATATATAAGGGCATTTGCGGCAGATGTGACGGAGAGTGCGGAAACCGCAAGGACACTTCACGGGACGAGCCCGGTTATGAGTGCGGCGCTCGGCAGACTTCTTGCGGCAGGCGCAATGATGGGAACTATGATGAAAGGCGAAGACGATCTTCTTACGCTTTCGATAAGGGGTGACGGCCCGGGGAAGGGCGTAACGGTCACATCAGACAGCAAAGGAAACATCAAAGGCTACGCGATAGCACCGGATGCCGAAGTACCGAGTAAAATACCGGGCAAGCTAAATGTAGGAGATGCTATCGGAGAAGGCTTCCTTTCTGTCAGCATGGATCTCGGACTAAAAGAACCGTATAACGGAACATGTGAGCTTCAGTCGGGAGAAATAGGGGAAGATCTGGCATATTATTTCACCGTATCGGAGCAGACTCCGTCGGCTGTCGGTCTCGGTGTCAAGGTGGAAACGGACTGCAGCGTATCGCGTGCAGGCGGCTTCATAGTGCAGATAATGCCTGACGCACCGGAAGATGCGATATCTGCTCTTGAAGAGAAGCTTAAGGGTATAACACATGTAACAAAGCTGATGGATGAAGGTAAGGATCCGGCTCAGATACTTGAGCTTTTGCTTGGAGACCTTGATCTCAACATAACGGATCAGGAGGAAGTCAGATTCAACTGTAACTGTAGCCATGACAGGGTGCTCGGAACGCTTGCAACTATAAGCGAAGCCGACATAAAGGAAATGGTGGAATCGGGCGAAGAGGTAGAAGTGGTTTGCCAGTTTTGCAGCAGCAAATACAAAATAGGAACAGAAGAGCTCAAGGAAATACTTGAGCAAAGAAGCAAAAAGGACTGATATTGCTTTTGAGAAGCGTGTTTTGATATAATCAGATAATGAGGAAAAGAGAAAGAGGTGATCGTATGTTTTTAGATAATAAGATATACATGGGACTTGATGCCGAAGGTAATCGCGTAAACATGAGCCTGCCTATGTGCAACAGGCACGGACTGATTGCCGGAGCAAGCGGCACGGGAAAAACCATAACGATGAAATGTATGGCAGAATCGTTTGCTGATGCGGGCGTTCCTGTCTTTATGTGCGATGTCAAGGGCGACGTATCCGGTATATGCGTGCCCGGCGAAACGAGCGAGGGTATGGAAAAGCGCATAGATAAATTCGGACTTCGCGAGGTTTTCCGGTACAAGGGATATTCGACAACATTCTGGGATATATACGGCGAAGCCGGTCATCCTATAAGGGCAACCGTTTCGGACATGGGACCTGACCTTCTTTCGAGAATACTCGGGCTTACGGATGCGCAGGAAGGCGTGCTGAACATACTGTTCAAGATAGCCGACGATAACGGTCTTGTGCTTACGGATCTTAAGGATCTTAAAGCCATGATCTCATATGTCGGAGATAACAGAGATAAGTACACGCTGACATACGGCAATATTGCACAGCAGTCACTTGGCGGCATATTGAGATCACTTTTGCCGCTTGAAACGCAGGGCGGAGATAAGTTTTTCGGAGAACCTGACCTTAATATACATGACTGGATAAGGACTGACCTTAACGGAAGAGGAATGATTAACGTTCTTGACTCGGTAAGGCTCGTACAGAACCCTAAGCTTTATGCGATGTTCCTGCTTTGGATGATGTCTGAACTGTTTGAAGTGCTACCTGAAGCGGGAGACAGCGACAAACCGAAGCTCGTCTTCTTCTTTGACGAAGCTCATATGCTGTTTACGGATGCACCTGCAGTTCTCGTTCAGAAGATAGAACAGGTCGTTAAGCTGATACGCTCAAAAGGCGTAGGCGTTTTCTTTGTTACACAGAGCCCGGCGGATATACCGGACAGCGTACTTGCGCAGTGCTCAAACAGAGTGCAGCACGCCATCAGAGCTTATACGCCTGCGGAACAAAAGGCTGTCAGAATAGCTGCCGAATCGTTCAGAGCCAATCCTAATTTCAGGACGGCTGACGTTATTTCCACGCTCGGAGTCGGAGAAGCACTTGTATCGTTCTTAGACGATGCGGGAATTCCGACGATAGTACAGCAGACAAAGATTATATGCCCGCAGAGCAAGATGGCACCTGCTGATCCGGCATCGCGCCAGGCTTCGATAGACAATGACGGAATGTCTAAATACGATGTGGCTGTAGATAACGAATCTGCATACGAAATGCTGCAGGCGCAGGCGGCAAAGGATGCCGAGGCTGCAAAGCTTGAGGCGGAGCGCGCGCAATTTGAAAAAGAAAAGGCTGAATTCGAAAAGCAAAAGGCGAAGGAAGACGAAGCGCGCAGAAAGAAAGAAGAACGCGAAGAAGAAGCTCGCGAGAGAAAGAGAGAGCGCGAGGCGGAACGCCGCAAAGCAAAGATCGAAACGCAGCTCATAAACGGTGCGGGCCAGATCATCAAGAGAGGGATACTGAACACGATCAAAAAAAGTATATTCGGCAAATAGGCGTTAGGGGGCAGGAGACTGCCCCTTTTGTTTGTGCTTGTATTGCTTTATGGAGACAATCTTTGATATAATATAATAATAACGGAAAGGAGACACTTATGGATATTAAACAGCTTGAAACGACATATCCTTTACTCCGGGAAATGAGAGAAGCTCAGGATATTTTTTGGATCAATCCTTTATCGGGAAAAGAATCCGAGCTTCCTTTTGATATCAAAGATATTGACGATGCGGAGCAGCGTCTTGAGCGATTTGCAGCATACCTCAGAGCGGCTTTCCCTGAAACGGAGAGCAGCGGAGGAATCATAGAATCGCCGCTTAGAGAAATACCTGAAATGAAATCATGGATGGAAAAGGAAAACGGCGAAGAGATCAAGGGAAGGCTTTTCCTTAAGTGTGACAGCCACCTGCCTGTATCGGGCTCTATCAAAGCTCGCGGAGGCATTTATGAAGTCCTTAAGTTTGCCGAAAAAATCGCCATGCAAAACGACATGCTGAGAGAAGGCGACAGCTACAGCGTGCTGATGGGCGAAAAATTTAAGAATTTGTTTTCGGGATATTCCGTTGCGGTAGGATCAACGGGAAATCTCGGACTTTCAATAGGTATAATCAGTGCAAAGCTCGGATTTAAGGTTACGGTTCACATGTCTGCGGATGCGAGGCAGTGGAAGAAGGAGCTTTTGAGATCTCACGGCGTCACTGTAATAGAATACGAAGATGACTACCAAAAGGCGGTAGCGGAAGGGCGTAAGGCCGCGGAGGCCGACCCGCTGTGTCATTTTGTTGACGATGAGGGATCGGAAGATCTTTTCCTCGGATATTCTGTCGCAGCCAAAAGACTTGTGGGACAGCTTTTGACATCGCAGATAAAATGCGACGAGGAGCACCCTGTATTCGTATATATACCGTGCGGCGTAGGCGGAGCTCCGGGCGGAGTCACCTTCGGACTTAAGACCATATTCGGAGAACACATGCACGTGTTCTTTGCAGAGCCTACTCACGCACCTTGCATGACACTCGGTATGATGACAGGCCTGAACGACGGAATAAGCGTTAAGGACATAGGACTTGACGGAAAGACGGCGGCTGACGGACTTGCTGTAGGAAGAGCCTCAAGGCTCGTAGGCAAGGTCATGGAAACGCTTCTTGACGGCTGCTTTACGATACAGGATGAGGAGCTTTATCCGTTCCTTACTGCGCTTGCAGATACGGAAGGGATACTGATCGAACCTTCCGCATGCGCTTCATTTACCGGACCGCAGCTCGTTCAGAAGGCGGAAGCGTATCTTGGAGAAAAAGGCCTTGAGGATAAACTCGAAAACGCTTCGCACATACTCTGGGCAACAGGCGGCAACATGGTACCGGAAGAGGAAATGCGCCAATACTACGAAATGGGAAAACGCAAATGAGAATACTCGTTTTGAGCGATACGCACGGAAAACTCGGCAATGCTTTTGATATATGGGAACGCTTAAGAAATATAGACCTCGTGATTCACTGCGGAGATCATAAGCACGACGGTGACGAGCTCGGCGATGCGTGGAGAGTGCCGTGCGTAAGCGTAAACGGTAACTGCGACAGCTATACTAAGGACGAAGCAATCGTCAAAACACCGGCAGGCGACATACTCGTATGCCACGGACACGGATTTTATACGGAGGAGGAGCTTGCGGAGCAGGCGGAGCTTCATGACTGCATGGCGGTATGCTTCGGTCATACTCACATTCCGCTTATTTCGTACACTAACGGGGTATACCTTATAAATCCGGGAAGTATAAGCCTTCCGCACGGAGATCATAGGGCATCGGCGGCTGTTATAACGGCCACGGAGGATGACTTTTATGCAAACATCATATATCACGATACGATAGCAGGCGCGAAGTTGCGTGCGGAAAACTCCGTCAAGGGCGGATATCTCAGGTCGCTTATAAATTACAGCGACGGATTTTAAACTTTAGGTGAACAGCAATATGAACAAACTTATAAACAGCAGGATATTCAAGATCGCGGCAGCGGTATTCATGACAGGTGCGCTTCTGATAGTCTTTTACAGGATAATTTCGAACTACGAGGATTTCAGAACGAGCATTTCCGATTTCAACAGAATAATTTCTCCGTTCGTATACGGCGGCGTGCTCGCCTATCTTCTCTGTCCTGTTTACAACCTTGTCGTCAAATGGTCGTACAGGCAACTGTCAAAGAAGATAAATGACAAAAAACGCTGCCTTATTATATCAAGAGTGCTCGCAAGTGCGGTCGCACTTTTGGTGATGTTCGGTGTGGTTGCGGGAATGCTTGCACTTGTAATTCCTCAGCTTATAGAAAGCATCGTGGGCATAGTCGATACGCTGCCTTCGAGGCTCGATCAGGTGTCTGCGCTGTTCGATAAATTTACTGCCAACATGAGCAACAAGGTGATAGCAGAGCAGATAAACAAATACAGCCAGCAGCTACAGGAATCCACCATAAAATGGGCACAGGAAACACTGCTTCCGGGAATAGGAACGATGATGCAGACTGTTTCGGCAAGCGTTATACTCACCGTAAAGACTTTCCTCAATATCATGATCGGAATAATAATTACGGTGTACCTGCTTAACGGTAAGGAAATTTTCAGGGCGCAGACGAAAAAAATAATATATTCGATAATGAGCAAGGAACGCGCCAACAAAATATTCGCGTTCGGAAAGTACACGAACCGCACATTCGGCGCATTCATAAACGGAAAGATAATAGACTCGATAATAATAGGCGTAATATGCTTTATTGCCATGTCGGTGCTTAAGCTGCAGTATCCTATACTCATAAGCACAATTGTGGGAGTGACAAATGTAATCCCGTTCTTCGGACCTTTTATCGGAGCGATTCCGTCGGCGGCGATCCTGTTCCTCGTAAGTCCGCTGCAGGCGCTTTACTTCATCATCATGGTGATCATTTTACAGCAGCTCGACGGAAACATAATAGGACCTGCAATTCTCGGAAATTCAACGGGACTCGCAAGCTTTTGGGTTATGTTTGCCATCGTAATAGGCGGCGGAATATTCGGATTTATGGGCATGGTGCTCAGCGTACCGGTATTTGCGGTGATTTATTACTATATTGGCGTAGCAGTAAGAGAAAGGCTGAAGCGCAAGGGACTTGAGCCTCATACAAACGAATACATAGACTTCGACAGCTATAATATAGAAAAGGATGAGCTTACGAAATGATAGTAACAGAAAATGCGGATATGCGGGAGTATACGAGCTTTCGTGCAGGCGGATCTGCAAAGCGCCTTATCGTATGCGAAAGCGATAAGGAGCTTGCAGAGGTTCTGACGGAGCTTTGCGCTACAGGGGAGGCTCATGTTTTCCTCGGAAACGGAACGAATACGCTCTTCATGGACGGACTCTACGACGGAGCTGTGGTCATGCTCGGTGACAATTTCAAAACCATAGAAATTACAGAGGTAAATGACGAAGAGGGCGCAGCGTATTTAAGATGCGGAGCTGCCGCCCTGCTCTCAAAGATAGCAAAGGCCGCCGTAGCGAACTCCATGACGGGCATGGAGTTCGCGGCCGGGATACCCGGCAGCGCCGGCGGTGCGCTGTTCATGAACGCCGGCGCCTACGGCGGCGAGATGAAGGATATAGTAGCGTCTGCGACGCTTCTTGTTCCTATTGCAGGAAAACATGGTTATGAAGTAAAAACCGTAACCGGTGAAGAGCTTGGTCTTTCATACAGGCACAGCAGGCTGCAGGAAAGCGGCGAGATTGCGCTTTTTGTTACATACAAGCTTTATAAGGGAAATCCCGAAGAGATAGAGCGCAGGATGAGCGAGCTTG
>JAEXBK010000029.1 GCA_023394035.1 Bacillota bacterium | reverse complement strand
CGGTATATCCATACTCTCCGAAATGGCAGTAAGCAACTTTGTTGCCGCAGGCAAGCTTCTTTCCTTCTCGCTGCCGAAGGAGGTTTCCGAGCGCAACCTCTACCTGATAATGCCACGCTCCAAATCACTGAACGCCTCAGTCCAGCAGTTTGCCGACTTTGTCAGAGAGCAATACGGCGCATAAGTACATAAACGAATAATATCTTTCAACAAATGCCCCGCTAAAGCCTACTTAAAGTGCTTGACGGGTCTTTTTATGTATGACTTTCCGTCTCACAGCCCGCCAAAATATCACGCAGGTCAAATCGTCTGCAAATTGAAATTTTCTTATCAAAACAGGCTGTTTTTTGATATTTTTTTCGGTTTACTACCGATAGTGGCTCCCCGAAGTGGCTATCGGTAGTTTTTTTGATATTTATCATTGAAAACAGGCTGTTTTTGCCAAAAAAACTATGATTTCTACCGAATCCCCAAACACCGCCGGACATCATATGTGTTATAATGGCTTATATGTAATTATTTGCCATTTTATGTGCCGTGCAACGGAGGAAACATGAATTTTATCGAAAAAATGAAACAGGAGTACGAGTTTTTAATTCGGGAACTTCAAATGTACGAAAATCAAATCGACGCCGGCATTAAAAAACCGATATATTGTAAGGTTCAAAAAAACGGTATACGATATTACAGCTTCAAATCCGGAAATACGATATTCATCGGAGATCACAATTCTCCGGAAGTAAAAGCTATTCAGCATAACCGCTTTTGCAAGGAGAAGGTAAAGATTCTGAAAAAGAATATTGCCGCACTTACAAAGTGTATGGAAAAATTCTCATGCTATACGCAAGAAGCCGTTAACAATGTATTACCTGCAGCTTACCGGATGCCTCAGACAGTTCCAAACGCCACAGTCAGATCAAAGAAATCCGCAAAGAACTCTCAAAACTCGTTATTCTTCCCGACAAAAAACATAAGTATAACCGTAGACGGCAGCAAAGTGAAGTCAAAGGGCGAAGCCCTCATATATAATCTTCTTCTGCATTACGATGTTGATTTTGAGTATGAAAAAAGGCTGCTTCTTCTCGACGAAAATGGCGTGCAGGTGCAGTTCTATCCCGATTTTACGATATTCAACGACAATGATGAGATATACTGGGAGCATTTCGGCATGCTTGATGATCCGAATTATCTTGAAAGACAAATGCACAAGATAAGAATTTTTCAGAATAACGGAATTACAATAGGGGACAGGCTTATTGTCACTTCCGACCGCTATGACAGATCAATAAATACAGAAGCTATCGGGAACATAATCAAAGCAGTCTTGCTCGCACAATAGTGGAGATCCTCATTCTTCCACAAAAAAAGCAGCTCTTACGGCTGTTTTCTCGTGGAGCGGGCGATGAGAATCGAACTCACGACCCCAGCTTGGGAAGCTGGTGTTTTACCATTAAACTACGCCCGCATATACTGCGGCACCGAACAGGCGGTGCCGCTTATATTCTACTATATTATTTCAGTGAGTCAATAGCAGCCTTGATTCTTGCAGGAAGCATTCTGCAGACTTCTTCCGAAATGGATGCGATAGAAACTCTGACACCCTGCTTAAGCGGAATCAGGAAGATGCCCTCTTCTCTGAGCTTCGCAGCAACGGCTTCAGGATCATCGTGAGGAATCGAGCAGAAGAATCCCGCCGAGAACGGAACAGTTACAAGACCGATCTCCTTTGCAGCATCATCGAATGCGCGTCCTCTTCTTAGCAGCATGTCTCTGATCTCTTTTCTTTCGGAAACGACCTGATTATATAATTCTTCGTCTGCAAAGATCTTGGCTATTATGCTCTGACCTGCACGCACCGGGTTAGACCATGAAGCGCGGCAGCTGAACTCGTTAAACTGTACAAACTCATCGGCTGCTTCTTCTGTAGGTGCGAGGCATATCATTGCTCCACAGCGCATTCCGTAAAGTGTAAATGTCTTTGACATGCTGTATCCGATTATCGGAAGAACATTGCCCGGCATCTTTGCAAGAACAGGAAGGAATTCTCTGACTTCCTCTTCTTCTCCCGCAAAATCAATATATGCAGCGTCTACAAGAAGTACGATCTTCTTGTCAGGGCTTGTTTCTTCAAGGCATGCAAGAATCTGTTCCCAGTTCTCGAGCGTCAGACTGTAGCCTGTCGGATTGTGAGCCGGTGAGTTGATGTCTATTATAAGTCTGTTCTGTCTGTCAAGTATATCGCGCACCTTCATAGAAAATGCCTTGATATTGAACTGTCTGTCATCCGTAAATAGCGGGAAGGTCTCAAGGCTCCTGCCCATCTCTGATGTAATCACATTGTACGGACCCCAGAACCAATCAGTCGTAAGGAAGCTCTCTCCCGGTGAGCTGTAGTTAGAAACGGTGTTTTTGATTCCTCCCGTTCCGCCCATCGTCGCAACCGCTCTTACAAAGCGTCCCTCCGGCATGAATTTGCCGAGTGCCGCCTTGATTGCCGCAGCCTTGAATTCAGGAGTTCCTCCTATCGGAGCATAAGCCGCATATTCCTGCGGAGCCAAACTGTGAAATACTCTGTCAACCGAAGAAATCACGATAAGCTTTCCGTTGTCATCCATAAGGGTTCCTATTGTGGCGTTTATTACTGCGTCCTTACCCTTTTCTTCTGCCATAGCAACAGCCATTTTGTTGATACCGAAGACCTTGTCGCTCTTTGGAATTTTGCGTCCGTTTACCGCTGCCATCGTTCCTTCGCTCATATCTATGTAACCTCCTATGCCGAAACGTTCTCTTTCCAGTATAAACTCATTTTCTTACAAGCGCAACATAATTGATGCTTTTCCCCATAGCCGCAAATTTTCTTTCATATTCCGTTTCAGGGCTGGCATCGTGCACCTCGCTTGCGTGCAGATCGCGCGTCACAAATTTTATATCAAAGCCTTCGCAAGCCTTCATTTCTTCAAGTGAATACTCAAAAAGCTCATCATTATCCGTTTTAAATTCAAGAATTGCTCCGGGCCTAAGCACCGCCGCATATTTTCTTAGCCTGTCTATATGCGTAAGCCTTCTCTTCGCATGCCGGACCTTAGGCCAAGGGTCGCTGAAATTCAAGAATATGCCGTCGAGCTCTCCCTCCGCGAACATCGCTTCTATATCGTTAATATACGAATCGATGAATCTTACGTTAGTGAGCTCAAGACTCTCTACCGCTTCAAGTGCTCTTATTATAACGCTCGGCAGCCCTTCCGCACCTATATAAAGCCCCTCCGGATTACGGCTTGCAGACTCCGTTATAAAGCCGCCTCTGCCGCAGCCTATCTCCAAATACAGTTTACGCTCAATATCAAAGCTGCCCTCCTCAGTCTCAAAAAAAGCACGCCATTTACCCGGCGCGCCTTCGTCATTTGAGATTATAAGATGCTCAAGCGCCGCTATCTTTGATGCAATGTCTTTGATCTTTCTCTGTCTCATCTTTGAAATCTCTCTACACGTATATTCTCATCAGAATGACCGCCGCAAGGAATATCGCCATAACGGCAAAGGCTGCGGCATCTTTTTTGTCAAGCTTTATCTCGTTCATGCGCGTCCTGCCGCGACCGCCGCGGTAGCAGCGTGATTCCATTGCCATCGCAAGATCCTGCGCGATGTGGAATGCGCTGACGAAAAGAGGGACGAGAAGCGGAACCATCGCCTTTGATCTTCTTATAATATTCCCGCTCTCAAAATCAGCGCCGCGTGCCTGCTGTGCTTTCATTATCTTATCTGCTTCTTCTAAAAGCGTCGGTATAAAGCGCAAGGCGATAGACATCATCATGGCTATTTCATGAGAAGGAAGTCCCATTTTCTCCATCGGCGACATGAGCTTTTCGAGTCCGTCCGTAAGCGTTATCGGCTTTGTTGTAAGTGTCAGAAGCGACGAGCTGATTATGAGAAGAGTCAGTCTCACGCCCATGAAAAGTGCGGTCCTTATGCCTTCAATCGTCACTTTGATGAAGCTCCACTGCCATATTACGGTGCCGGGAACCATGAAAATATTTATAAAAAAAGTAAAGAAAAGGATCATCAAAATCGGCTTCATTCCGCGCATTATAAACGAAAGCGGAACGCGCGAAAGCTTTACGCAGAGAGCAAGCACTGCGCCGCAAAGCATGAATCCGTAAAAATCCTTCACTATGAAAAGTTCAAATATGAACAATACCGTCGCTATTATCTTCGTTCTCGGATCAAGTCTGTGAATTGCAGAATCCGAGGCGTAGTATTGTCCAAGTGTTATATCACGTATCATTCTGCAAATCCTTTCAGATACCGCAGCAGCTCCCGCTTGGCATCATCTATCGTAAGAACATCGGTACTGACATCAGCTCCGCTGTCCTTTATGTCATACATCAGTTCACTTACAGGCGGCACTTCAAGTCCTATCTCCCTTAGCTCCGCACGTCTCGCAAAAACCTCGCGCGGCGTTCCCGTCATTATCAGTTTGCCTCTGTCCATAACAAATATTTTGTCGGCAAGCGAGGCAACATCCGCCATATTGTGGCTTACGAAAATTATTATATTATGCTGTTTCTCATGAATATCCCTTATCATCTTCAGGATATCCTTGTGTGCGCCCGGATCAAGTCCCGCAGTCGGCTCATCGAGTATGAGCACTTCGGGCTTCATGGCGATTACTCCGGCAATAGCAACGCGGCGTTTTTGACCGCCCGAAAGCTCAAACGGGGATTTCTTCGCAACTTCGTCGTATTCAAGGCTTACAAGCTCAAGTGCTTCTTTAACTCGCGATGCGATTTCTTCGGCTGAAAGTCCGAGATTTTTCGGTCCGAAGGCTATATCTCTTTCCACCGTCTCTTCAAAAAGCTGATATTCCGGATATTGAAAAACAAGTCCGACCTTCTTTCTGACATCCGTCATAGAGGTATCAGGAGACGTCACTTCCATGCCCCCTACAGTGATAGACCCGCTGCCGGCTTTGAGAAGACCGTTCAAATGCTGCAAAAGAGTGGATTTGCCCGATCCCGTATGACCTATTACGGCGACTGTTTCTCCGTCTGCTACATCAAAGGATACGCCGTTCAGCGCGATCTGTTCGTCCGGCATGCCTTTGCTGTAAATATGTGAAAGCTCTCTTACCTGTATTGACATACGAACTCCTTCAGCCTTTCAGGCGTGGTGACATCGGCAGGAACGTCTATGCCGTTTGAACGCAAAAACTCCGAAAGCTCTACGGCCATCGGAACATCAAGGCTCGCCGCCCTTATTTCATCGACATGAGAAAATACATGAGACGGAGCTCCGTCAAGCAGAATTTCGCCTCTGTCCATTATAACTACTCTTTCAGCTCTGACCGCTTCATCCATAAAGTGAGTAATAAGAATTACCGTGATTCCCTCTTTGTGAAGCTTCTCGATGATGCCCATTATATCGCGTCTTCCGCGAGGATCGAGCATTGCTGTAGGTTCATCAAAAATTATGCAGTCGGGACGCATCGCAACGACTCCCGCAATAGCTATGCGCTGTTTCTGACCACCTGACAAAAGATGCGGAGCTTTGCGCTTATATTCGCCCATCCTGACAGCATCGAGGGCTCTGTCTACCCTCTCCCTTATGATTTCCGGCTCAATGCCGAGATTTTCGGGGCCGAAAGCCACATCGTCCTCTACAATAGAAGAAACGAGCTGGTTATCAGGATTCTGAAAAACCATGCCCGCTGTCTGTCTTACGTCCCATATGTGAAGATCGTCCTTGGTATCCCAGTCTTTGACATAAACAGCGCCGCCGGTCGGCAAAAGCAGTCCGTTCAGATTTTTTGCAAGCGTGGACTTGCCTGAACCGTTTCTGCCTATTATCGCCGTGAAGCTTCCCTTTTCGATATTGAGGCTGATGCCCTTTATCGCCCGTTTGGATTCTCCCCCCTCATCATGAGGATATTCAAAGACGAGATTTTCTATTCTGATGATATTGCTCATCCTAAAAAGTTTCCCTTTCGATCGGATGAATCAGTTCATCCGTATATTATTTGAATGCAAAATATTTCTTTGCAGGCGTGTGATAAAGCGCGCTTGCAAGTGCCGTGGCAAGAACCATTCCTACTACGAACTGTCCGATGTTTGCAGGAATAGCAGGTATCGGTGCAAGCCAGCTCTTAGTCATGAATACCTCTACGAGATAATAGCCTGCAGCCATCTCGATTCCGCCTATTGCCATGGCAATGAGCTCAACCCAAGTCACCTTTCTGTGCTCGTGAAGCATGCCCTTCTTTTCCATGTACTCAAGTGCAATTCCCATTACCAAGGCCATAAGAGCCTTTACTATGAGAGTCCACGGAGCAAAATAAGCGTAGCCGCCTATTACATCTGCAAGTGCCGAGCCTACGCCGGCTGCAACGACGCCGTGCTTCTTGCCGAGCACGAGTACGGAAAGGAATATAGCCGCATCTCCTAAATGGACATATCCGTTAGTGAAAGCGATAGGAACCTTTACTATCCATGTCGTTACCATAACAAGGCACATCATAAGGCCGGTCATTACGATTTTGTATGTTTTATCGTTCTTCATAATATCACATCCTCCAGTCTATATCAAATGTCAAAGCATAACTGTTGACATTATTTCTGCACATCATATAATATCATTGTAGTGTATCTGTTAAAATACGCAATATCATTTATTTTTTAGTATACAGTTTGGGAGATTATCGCAAAATGAAGCCTTTTGTAATTTCAAAAAATGACAGTAATCCGACACCTATATATATACAGTTATATCGCCACATCAAAAACGAGATAATGTCAGGTGAGCTTAAGACCGGCGAAAAGCTGCCATCGCTTCGTCGCATTTCCGACGCAAGCGGGGTTTCACTTACAACATCCTCACAGGCATATGACCAGCTGCTGACCGAAGGCTATATCAAAAGCAAGCCTCAGTCGGGATATTATGTTGCCGAAATCCCTTGGATTCCTTCTTTCACGGAAGAAAAGAAGGGCGCGACCTTTGATCTTGACGACTATACTTTTTCGGGCGAAAAATACATGCATGACCTGTCGTGCTTTGATTTCGTAAAATGGAAGAAATGTACTACGAGGGTGTATAACGAATATGCGCATCTTTTGATGTCCGAAAGCGATACGCAAGGGGAATCTGCACTCAGATTCGAAATATCGAAGTATTTATACTCGTCAAGAGGCGTAAGTGCAAAGCCTGAGCAGATAGTTATAGGTGCCGGAACGCAGCAGCTTACCGCGCACCTCTGCAGAATTTTGAGCAAGATGGGTATTGACCACATCTGCACGGAGGATCCGGGCTACGCACCTATAAGGCAGATATTCAGCGACAACGGATTCAGTATCGGACGGATCCCCGTTGGGGCTTCGGGGATAGAAATAGACAGGCTCCCCGTCAATATTTCGTCCGCAGTCTATGTAAGTCCGGCAAACCAGTTTCCTACCGGATCGGTCATGCCTATCGGAAACCGCTACCGCATACTCGAATGGGCCAAGCAAAACAACAGCATCATTCTCGAAGACGATTATGACAGCGAGCTAAGATATTTCGGAAAACCTGTTCCTGCGCTTAAAGGGCTCGATCAAAGCGGTCGCGTCGTATACTTCGGCTCGTTTTCTTCGACGCTCTTCCCTGCAATCAAAATCAGCTACATGATACTTCCCGATGAGATGGCGGACATATTTTCATCTATCAAAAGCGACTATACGCAGACATGCTCAAAGACGGAGCAGCTGACGCTTGCCCTCTTCATGGAGGACGGATATTACTATACAAACATACGCAAGCTAAGAAGCCTCTACTCACAGAAGCTCACGCTCGCCGTAAGTGCCTTTTCTGCGCACGCTTCCGATTTTGTAAGCCTTACAAACACCAAATCAGGTATGAACCTTATAATCAAGGTAGCTACCGAGCTTTCGCCTTCTGCGCTTTGTGCAAAAGCCGAATCTATCGGAATACATGTGTCCCACTTCGATTACGGGAACGACAAAAAAACAAAGTATCTGATTCTCTATTACAATCAGATACCTGTTGATTCCATTTATGATTCTCTGAAAAAGCTTACTGAGCTTTGGCGCAGCTAATCTATTTTACGGGGTCAAGACCGTCAAAGCCTTCGCTCGGCATAACATCGCCGTTCATGTCAACAAATACGGCTCTGTAATCCTTCAGCTCGTTCATAAGCTTAAGCGATGCATCTTTCCCGAGCAGCAGGCACACGGTTGCAAGTGCATCGCAGTCCGCAGAGCTGTCGCTGTTTCCTATTACCGTAACGCCGAGAAGATCTATTTCCACGGGCATTCCTGTAGACGGATCGAGGACATGATGATATTTTTTGCCTTCCGCTTCTATATATCTCTCATATACGCCTGATGTCACAAGCGTCTTTGAATTTACATCAATAGAGCCCATGACCTCATTTGACTCCGTATACGGTTTTTTGACGCCTATCCTGAAATCGACAGACTTCCCGTCCTTCCAGCCTAAAGCCGTCACATTGCCGCCGAGATCTATAACCGCTCCGGTAACGCCTTTTTCGTTCAGGAATTCGGCTATTCTATCGGCTATATATCCCTTCGCAATTCCGCCGAGATCTATTTCTGACTCCGGATCGTCAATCGAAACATTATTTCCGTCAATTTTGATTTTCTTATAGTCAACATGGCTTGCCGCTTCCGCAAGCGCGAGCTTTGATGGAATATCCGAGGATGATACGTTCTCGTCCTGCTTGTGAAAATCCCAGAGGTCGGCAGCTTTGCCTATGGTTATATCGAATTTGCCACCCGAAAGGTCGCCGTAATATATTCCTTTTTCTATAAGCTCTATAGTCTGCGGACTGCACTCCACGCTTTTACCGGCAGCATGGTTTATCCTGTAAATATCAGAGCCTTCTTTTGTTTTGCTGAGAAGCGCTTCGTAATCGCCGCACATATCAAAGGCTTCCTTTATGAGCTTACCCGCTTCCTGCTCATCAGGATTATTCATCGCATAAATCGTTATTCTGCATAGCGTATCGAGATAAAAACCGTCTCCGCTTTGGGGTTCCATCTTTCGCTCACAGCCCGTCTGTGTTATAATTATCGATATAATAACGGCAAAGACCGCTACGAGTTCGGTTATTCTTTTATATTTCTTCATACTCACCTCGGAGGTTTCATGTTTAAGATTATCAGGAAGGCGGATATAGTTCTGTTTGCAGCGCTTATCATCATCGGCGTCCTGATTTCCGTGCTCGCGTTTTCCGGAGGAACGCGCGGGGCATCCGTCGTCGTAAAGGTTGACGGCAAGGAATACGGAACTTATTCGCTCCTCGAGGACCGCACCGTAACTATTGAAAACAACGGACATGTAAATAAGATTACCATAAAAAACGGTGCCGTGCAAATGGCGGAATCATCATGCAAAAATCAGCTTTGTGTCAAGCAGGGGCAGATATTCAGCACGGATAAGAGCATAGTCTGCCTGCCTAACCGCGTAACCGTGGAAATAAAGGGAGAGGACGGTGAGTACGATGTCATCGCGCAGTAAAATACTACTTACACACAATCAGCGTATAGCTACAGCCGCACTCATGGCTTCTCTCGCTCTGATATTTTCATATGTAGAAGCCCTGATTCCTATGCCTGTCGGTATTCCGGGAGTGAAGCTCGGCATAGCGAACCTGATAATTTTGATTGCGGTATACGAGCTCGATATGAGATATGCTCTTGCGATAAATGTCATCAGAATATCGGTTGCGGGGCTGCTGTTCACCGGACTTTTCGGTGCGCTCTACTCTCTTGCAGGAGGCATGCTTAGCCTGATTGTAATGTGGCTCCTCAAAAAAACGAATTTATTCAGCATAATCGGAGTAAGTATGGCAGGCGGTGTCGCCCATAATTTCGGACAGATCATGATAGCCGCTCTGCTCGTATATAACATAAGAATGTTTATGTATCTTCCGGTGCTAATGCTTTCTGGCATAGTAAGCGGAATACTTATAGGACTCATCGCTCACCATGTAAGGCGTGCACTCGGGTCAGAAAAAGAAAAGTAACAATGTACAAGGAGGCAAATTTATGCGCAAAGAATTGGTAAGCCTACGCGAGCTCATGTCAAATTACGGCATCGATGTATATATCGTGCCTACAAACGATTTCCACGGTTCTGAGTATATCAACGATTACTTTAAGACGCGCTGCCACATATCCGGATTTACCGGCTCGGCAGGAACTCTCATCGTGACGCATGACGAAGCAAGGCTCTGGACAGACGGCAGATATTTTCTTCAGGCCGGCATTCAGCTCAAGGATTCGGGAATCGAACTGATGAAGGACGGAGAGCCTGAGGTTCCTACCATTGCCGAATATCTCGAAGCGACGCTTTCCGAAGGAAATGTTCTCGGCTTTGACGGAAGAGTGCTCTCCTGTGCGCTCGGCGATACATATGCAAAGATTGCAGAATCAAAGGGTGCATCAGTCGCCCACGGTCATGATCTTGCCGGCGAAGCATGGCTTGATCGTCCTGTCTTAAGCGGCAGCGATGTGTGGGCTATGCCTGAGTCTTCATGCGGCAGCAGCTTTGCCGAAAAAATATCCGAAGTCAGAAAAACGCTGGCCGCCCACAATGCGAACTACCACCTGATAACGGGCTTGGAGGAAAACGCATGGCTTTACAACCTGCGCGGAAGCGATGTTGAGCATACTCCTGTATTCTTCGCATTTACGCTTGTTACTCCTGTAAATGTAATCCTCTACGCCTTTGAAGATGCATTCAGAAATGTCGAACTCCCTGAAGGCGTATCCATACGCAGCTACTTCATGGTAACTCACGATCTCGCTGAGCTGCCGCCTACATCAACGCTTTATGCAGACCTCAAGAACGCATCATACGCTCTGATCAAAGCCGTCCCTGCCGATTGCAGAATCATCGACAAGCCTTCGCCGGTAACACTCTTCAAGGCTCTTAAGAACGAAGCCGAAATACGTTCAACAAAAGCAGCACACATAGGCGACGGTGCAGCAATGGCAAATTTCATATGCTGGGTAAAGGATAATGTCGGAAAGCTTGAAATGGACGAAATCTCGGCAGCCGACTATCTTGCTGCAAGGCGTGCCGAGCAGGAAGGCTTCCTCGATCTTTCATTTGAAACGATCTGCGGCTATATGTCAAACGGTGCGATAATACACTACGGCGCAACTCCTGAAACCAGCAAGAAAATAGAGCCTAACGGTCTCCTTCTCGTAGATTCAGGCGGTCAATACCTTACAGGCACAACGGATATAACGAGAACGCTTGCTGTCGGTCCTCTCACCGATAAGATGAAGAGATACTACACAGCCGTACTTCGCGGTCATATTGACCTTGCTATGGCAAGATTTGCAGAAGGCACTACTGGTGCCGACCTCGATATAATCACGCGTGCACCGCTCCTCGAAGAAGGCATAAACTATAACCACGGTACAGGTCACGGGGTCGGTCACGTCCTTTCGGTTCACGAAGGACCTCAGAATATCAGCAAAAAAGGCGATGTTCAGCCGTTCCTTCCGGGAATGATAACGAGCGATGAGCCGGGCGTATATATCGAAGGTGAATTCGGAATCAGAATAGAAAACGAGCTGCTCTGTGTCAAAACAGATTCGGCAGACGGCAAAAACCTGCATTTCGAGAACATCACACTCTGCCCTTACGAGCGCGATGCAATATTACCTGATATGCTTACAACAGAAGAACGCTCATATCTCAACGCATATCACAAAAGAGTTTATGATACCATTTCTCCGCTCGTAAGCGACCATGTACGCGAATGGCTTGCGGCGGCAACAGCAGAAATATAGAACCTATATATAATAGCGCGCAAGGCGGGAGTCATCTCCCGCCTTGAATTTTTTTTGTTTATTTTGTAGGCGATCTCAAATGTTATGCTCCCGAGCCTGAAGTAGGTTCAGAGTCAACAGGAAATTGCAAAAAAAAAATAAAAAAGAGAGTCACCTTTTCGGAAACTCTCATTTTCGTATGCTTATTATCTATTTTTCTTCTGCAAGTGCCTTCATAAAGTAGATATTCGATCTTACAGCAGCGCCCGTTGCACCGACAGGGTTATTGCCGTATGCCGATGTTGTAAATGCAGGTCCCGCAATGTCGAGATGCAGCCACTTGTCCTTATATTCGTCTTTTACGAATTTGTCTAAGAACATTCCGGCAGTAATTGCGCCGCCCGAGCCGCCCGGCACCGAATTTCTGACATCTGCGATGTCCGATTCAATCAGTTTGCCGAGATAATCGTTGAATTCAAGAACAGAAAGAAGCTCGCCGCTCTTTTCCGCATAGCGCTTGAATTTAAGCTGCAGATCAAAGTTGTTTCCCATTACGCCTGTCGTATAATCTCCGAGTCCGGCAATGCACGCACCCGTCAGAGTTGCCATATCTATCATGTAATCAGGCTTTACATAGTCCTGAGTCCAGCTTAAGCAATCCGAAAGTACAAGTCTTCCCTCTGCATCAGTGTTGTTAACCTCGATGGTAACGCCTTCTCTCGATTTAAGAATATCGTCAGGCTTATACGCATCTGCACCTATCATGTTCTCCGTGCATCCGAGAACGCTGTGAACCTCAAAAGGCAGTCCGAGTGATGCCGCCGCCTTTATAATTCCAAGTGCTGCGGAAGCGCCGCCTTTGTCCGATTTCATGTGCAGCATGCCTCCTCCCGTCTTTAGCGAAAGTCCGCCGCTGTCGTATGTGAGCCCCTTGCCTACATATGCTATTTTGCCCTTAGCTTCTCCGGAAGGCTTGTATGTAAGGTGAATCAGCTTCGGCTCATTAGGGCTTGACTGATTTACCGCAAGGAAAGCGTTCATGTTTTCTTTCTTGAGGTATTCTTTGCCGAAAACCTCGCATGTCACGCTGTCATATTCCTTTGCAAGAGCTTCCGCATCCTCCGCCATTTTTGCAGGCGTATAGATCTGAGGCATCTCGTTTACGATATCGCGTACATAGTTCGTGGCATCAGCAAGGAGTCTTCCCTCCTCCAACGCTCTGTCAAAGGCTTCGCCGCCGTTTCCGCCTGTGCTCACAAGCACTTCTTCGAGCGTTTCCTCTTTTTTCTCAGACTTATATTTGTCGAATTTATATGATGACAGCTCAACGCCTTCCGCAATAGCAGCTATTCTCTTTTCGCAGAGTTCTTCGTCAGCTGAAATCATCACGGTCTTAACATCGTGCCCCTTAAGCGCAGCTAAAGCCTTTGCCATTGCAAGACGCAGTGTATCAGCCTCAAAATTCTTTACGCTTACATAGAGTCTTCTCGACGATAATATATCCGTTGCCGAACCCTTATCAAAGCCTGCGAGCTCAAGAAGCTCCTTATCCTCCAATCCTTCGATTTTGTTACCTTCTACAAGGCGTACCTCATAATCAAATTTTGCATTTTCGCCTTTTTTTACAAATGTAAATTTCATATATCGCTTCTCCTTCCGCATATTTATGTATGACGCATAATTAATGAATTTATACACCGAAAATCAAAAATAGCTGCACCGAGCCGATGTCGATGCAGCGTTTTTCTTATTTCGTATTAAAAGCATTGAAGCCCGCATAAACTGCGCCTTCTCCGAGTTCCTCTTCGATTCTGAGAAGCTGATTGTACTTAGCAACTCTCTCGCTTCTTCCCGGAGCACCAGTCTTTATCTGACCTGCATTCATCGCAACTACGAGATCCGCAATCGTTGTATCCTCTGTTTCGCCCGAACGGTGTGAAACGACAGCTGTATAGCCTGCCTTGTGAGCCATCTTGATAGCCTCAAGAGTTTCTGAAACCGATCCGATCTGGTTGAGCTTGATGAGTATGGAATTTCCGCATCCGAGCTCAATGCCCTTCGCAAGACGCTTCGTATTTGTAACAAAGAGGTCATCGCCTACGATCTGAACCTTGTCGCCGATTTCGTCTGTCAAAAGCTTCCAGCCTTCCCAGTCATCTTCATCAAGTCCGTCCTCGATTGAAGCGATAGGGTATTTTTCTGCAAGCGATTTCCAGTGCGCTACGAGCTCAGCGGATGTGAATTTCTTTCCGCTCTTAGGCTGAATGTATTCGCCCTTCTTCTCGCCCTTCCACTCGCTTGCTGCCGCGTCGATAGCTAAGACAAAGTCTTTGCCCGGCTCGTATCCGCATTCTTTGATTGCGCGAAGTATGTATTCTATCGTTTCCTCATCGCTTGAAAGGTTAGGTGCATATCCGCCTTCATCGCCTACCGATGTGGCATAGCCTTCGCTCTTGAGTATCTTTCCGAGCTTATGATAAACCTCTGCGCACCATCTTAGACCTTCTCTGAAGCTTGTAGCACCTGCAGGCATTACCATAAATTCCTGCGTATCTACCGTGTTCGTCGCATGAGCGCCGCCATTTAAGATGTTCATCATAGGAACAGGGAGTACATTGCCCGAAATTCCTCCGATAAATCTGTAGAGCGGTACATCGAGTGACTGAGCCGCTGCCTTTGCTGCTGCAATCGAAACGGCAAGTATAGCGTTTGCGCCGAACTTTGATTTGTCTTCCGTTCCGTCTGCATTTATCATTGCGTTATCTATTTCGTATATATCGGATGCATCCATGCCGAGCAGGAGCTCATCGATTTCGTTGTTGATATTGTCAACTGCGTGTTCAACACCCTTACCGTCATAACGGTCCATATCGCCGTCTCTGAGCTCAAGCGCCTCGAACTCACCGGTTGATGCTCCGCTTGGCGCAGCGCCTCTTCCGACTGTTCCGTCCTCTAAATACACCTCAGCCTCAACTGTAGGGTTACCGCGTGAATCCATGATTTCTCTTCCGAATACCTGTACGATTTCCAAATAAGCCATTTTTCTTTCCTTTCGTTACTTGAAGTTCGTTTGCGGCATAAACTTAATGCCGCTCTAATATTATAGTTTATTGCGGGTGATTATGCAATTATCAAAAGCGTAAAGACGGTCTTTCGGTCTCGCTTATTTCAAAGAAAATCATCAAAGGACTTTTCCTTTGAGACATCCTGCAATTTGCGAAACTTTATATTGGAGCGGTATTTCTGCAAATAAGAGTACATATCATTGTGATTTACTGTTTGTAAAGTTGTTC
>JAEXBK010000008.1 GCA_023394035.1 Bacillota bacterium | reverse complement strand
CCGCCGACTGCGCACCGATATACATATATGATCCCGTCCAAAATGCGATAGGTCTTGCACATGCAGGATGGCGCGGCACGACTCTCGGAATATCATCAAAGACGGCGCTTGCAATGAAACGCGAATTCGGCTCCGACCCCAAGGACATGTATGCGATGATAGGACCGTGCATACACATAGCGGGCTTTGAATGTGACGAGGATGTAGCAGTTGCAGTGGCGGCGATGGATATACATGGAGAAACCTTCTGTTATTATGACGAAGAGGCGTGCAAATATCACGTTTCGATTCCGGATGTAAACAGAGAGGTGTTGATACGAGCCGGATTGAAGCCTGAAAATATAGAAATCAGTCCTGAATGCACTTTTGAAATGAGTGACAAGTATTTTTCGCACAGGCGCCAGGGCGGCGAACGCGGCGGTCAGGCGGCATTTTTGACATTGATATAATACATTTGCTGAACTTAAGATAAGAAGGTAATTTTGAAGAACAGAACTCTTATATCTACAATCGCACTTGCGCTTGTAGCCCTTGCGTGGGGAACAAGCTATGCGATAATAAAGGATACACTTTCGGAGACTACGCCGTTCATGCTTATGAGCATAAGATTCGGCTTCTCCGCTATTTTGCTTGCTTTGATATACATAAGGAAGCTCGCAAAAGTCTCGAGGCGCGATCTTGCACGCGGGGCGGAGATCGGGATATTTATGTTCATCGCCTTTCTTTTTCTTATTTTAGGGATTCAGCATACGACAGCATCAAAGCAGTCGTTCATAATCGGCAGCTATGTTTTGCTCGTACCGTTTTTAGCTTGGATAATAAATAAAAAGAAGCCTGACGCATATGATTTCGCGGGTGCGATTATGGCGGCGGCAGGTCTTGGAATGCTTACGCTTGGCGGTGTAACGGGAATAAACATAGGGGATTTTTACTCACTCATATGTGCACTCGGCTTTGCTTTTCATATGATAATGATCGAAAAGCATTGCAACGACAGCGACCCGATAATTTTGACGATAATTCAGTTTGCGATCACGGGCGGAATCTTTGTTGCACTGACCCTTATATTTGAAACTCCCGATATTTCAATAGTCAAAAGCGCAGCTCTGCAGATTTTCTATCTTGTAGTAATAACTACCGTGATCGCATTTGTCGTTCAAAATATAGTCCAAAGGTACATATCTTCTACAAATACAGCGCTTATTCTCACGCTCGAATCGGTATTCGGAAGCGTGTTTGCCGTCCTATATCTGCATGAGCATCTTTCCTTTGCAATGATAGCCGGTTGTGTCATCGTGTTTTTGGGGATAATTACTCAGGAAACAAAATGGAGCTTTCTAAGAAAGAAAACTCCGAATAATAGTTTGTATAAATAGAGATAGGATCATTTATTTTCCGGAATCAATTTGTTATATGCTTCCGTGATCCATTCACTGACAAGTTCGTTTTTTGATTTATTTAACTTAACGGATATCTCGTGAAGGCGAGCCTTCTCTAATTCGGTTATTTCGAGCCAAAGCCTGATCACGTCCTGTGGTTTAGGCTTTCTGCTTTTTTTCTTCTTGATATCCCACATATTTCGTTCTTCAATAAATTCGTCGTATAAGCTTCTCATGATGTCATTCCTTTCATTTTGCATACGATCCCCCTAACAAAAGTATGCATATTAATATTATACATTTCTTTTATAATTATCAAGAGGCTGAATATAAATTTTATGGTAAAATTATATGTAAGATATTGTGGTAATCAGGAGGCATAAAGATGCTTTTGAATAATAATTATTCATGCATGAATTCACTGCTCGGTTTTGCAGTGGCAGACGCTCTCGGGGTGCCGGTGGAATTCAGTGCCAGAGAAAGCCTTGACCAAAATCCTGTAACGGGGATGCGTGGATTCGGCACATATAATCTTCCGGCAGGCACATGGTCGGATGACACATCGATGACGCTCGCAACGATCAAAGCTGTCGCTGATAACGGCTGTTTCGATCTTGAAGCCGTAATGAAAAATTTTGACGCATGGCTTTTTAATGCCGAGTTTACATCTGCAGGCGATACCTTTGATGTAGGAAACACATGCAGCAAGGCGATATACGGATGGCACTTACACAAAATGACGCCTGCCCAAGCAGGCTGCGGCGGAATAAGGGATAACGGCAACGGCTCTTTGATGAGATTTCTTCCGGTACCGTTTTACTGCATAAAGAAGGAGCTTCCCGATGAGCAAATACTGAACCTCTGTAACGACGTGTCGTCATTGACGCACAGTCACGATATAAGCAGGCTGGGCTGTTATATATACACTCACTTCATGATCGATATAATCAAAGGCATCGCACCGGATGAGGCTTACGGGAGGCTTCAAGGCACAGATTACGGCGCATTTTCGGAAGAAAGCATAAGCGTATATTCGAGGATACTCAAAGACGATATATCAAAGCTTGCGCGCGACGATATAAAATCAAGCGGCTACATTGTCGATACGCTTGAAGCCGCATTCTGGTGCAATCTTACCGAAAAAAACTACGGCGGCGCAGTTCTGAAAGCCGTCAATCTCGGGCATGACACGGACACCGTCGGCGCAATAACCGGCTCAATTGCAGGCGTTCTTTACGGAAGCGAGAGCATCCCGAAAGAATGGCTCGAAACACTTATAAAAAGAGAGTATATCGAGGAGCTGGCCGAAAGTTTTGATCGTGCACTGTAACATTTTACTCGCCTGTACGTTATATATGTAAGAAAGCAGGATAGGAGGAAGGCGTGGATAAGGATATACTGCAGATTTTTTATATAACATACAGCCGCGAAGTCTACCTATACCTTTTTGGCCTTTGCCACGATCGCTATCTCGCAGAGGATATAACGCAGGAGGCATTTGTAAAGGCTCTTCTCTCGCTTCCGAACAGTAACAAAAATGTGCGCGCATGGTTATACAAGGTCGCAAGAAATCTCTATTTTGACAATGTCAGGAGAACGGAGCGAGAATCTCTCGGCAAAGAGCGGAGGGGCATATCCGACGAGCAGTTTCAGGGCGATGTGCTCACGGATCTGATAGAAGAGGAAGAAAACAGAAGCCTCTATGAAGCTCTTGCGAAACTATCGAGGCGAAAGCGTGAGATCTTGCTGCTGCAGTACTTTTCCGGACTCTCACAGAAGGAGATAGGCAAGGTACTCGAAATAACTGCGGAGAATGTAAGAGTGTTGGCATTCAGGGCAAAGAAGGAAGTCAGAGAATATCTAAAGGAGGCGGGTTATGAAATACAGTGAACTGCTAAAATTATATAAGGAAGGGAAGCTTCCGGAGGAAGAAAAGAAGACTGTCGAAAACGATATCGAAAGGCAGGAAGCCATAAGCGAATACCTGTATTTGAACGATGAAGAGGATATTGTAACTAAAGAAAATAACAAGGTTTACGATGAAATCGGGAACGCAAAGGACTTCACGAAAGAAATAAGAGCGTCGATAAGAAGGGCTTTCATCAAAGCGGGAATCGCGGTAGGCGCGGCGCTTTTGATTTTGATGATAATAGCACAGACGGCGCTTCCGAAAATCGCAGATAAATTTTACTATGAGCCTACAACGCTAATTCCGGAGCCGGAACACGGAGGTGTATACCATTATGACTCCGTTTCAGATGAAATGAGGGTGTACAGCGAACTGTTGATGCCACATCTAAGCATCGACAAGGTGCTTGCAATCGGAAAGGGCTATGGCGAATACTCTTTCGAGATGATGACGGCGGCAAACCCGGACTCACTGAATGCCCATGTTTATGTAGGCGAGATCAAGCGCGGCAGGATCACTTTCTTCAATACATCTGATGTCAGACCTGTTGCACGGGATCTTTTTGAAAGACGCCCTATAATTGTAGAAGATCTTTCGATGAAAATTTCGGATAAGAAGAATTATCAAAGCCGCCGATTGGAGCGCAAAGATGTAGAGTCGTTTGCCGATGCGGGTAAATATATGGCATACGTTACTTTTGACAGTGTCATAGGATATGATGATACCATAAGCTTTTGCGAGAAGTATAACCTAAAAAATCCGTGGGTGTGCTTCGTTAATGATGACTACTATTATCCGGTAGGATTTTACCCGTATTTGAAAGAACGCGGAGCGACCATTAGCGTAGTAAAAGATTATCCATATTTATTTGGCTACAAAGATGACATGGAGCTGATGAAAAAAGAAGGCAATCCGATGACGGAAGATGCGGCAAAGCAGCATCTTGTGAGCATGATGAGATATATGGATGACCATAAAAAATTCTTCAAAATGATGGAAGCCTACCACAGGAGCGAGATTGTTCCTGCCAATTCGGCAAAATATATCGAAAAGAACGGAATACAGATATATGGAGTTTCGGTTATAATAGATAAAACAACCATGCTTGAACTTATGGAAGACAAGGAAGTCTACGGTATTCAGGCAAAGGCGGCGATATATTATTAAACAAAGGCGGTGAGCCCATGAAAAAAGGCTATATTCATGTATACACGGGAAACGGCAAAGGAAAGACGACTGCGGCAATCGGACTTGCTGTGCGTGCTGCCGGTGCGGGTCTTAAAGTGTATATAGGTCAATTTGTCAAAAGCATAGAATACAGCGAGATCAAAGCGATAAAGGAGCGCTTTCCTGAAATTACAACGGAAATCTACGGTATAGATGGGTGCATGATGAGCGGCGTTCCTACGGAAAACGATTATAAAAGCGCAAAGGACGGGCTAAGACGATCAAAAGCGGCGCTCGAAAGCGGACTGTACGATGTCGCGATCTTTGATGAAATTACGATATGCTGCTATTTCAACCTTTTGGGCGAAGCCGAGATAGACTATTTGATATCATCAAAGCCTGCGGGAACCGAGCTTATTCTGACGGGAAGATATGCCCCGGATTACATGCTCAAAAAAGCTGACCTCATTTCGGAGGTTCAGGAAGTCAGACACTACTATTCAAGCGGCGTGGAAGCGCGCGAAGGAATAGAAAGATAAGAAAGGCGGAAAAAATGATCAGATTAAACAAAGGCGATAAAATAGCAGTGGTAAGCCTTTCGGCAGGAACTCTCGGCGAACCGTTCTGCTCACATCAGCTTGAGGTCGGGAGCAAGCGGCTAAAGGACTTCGGCTTTGAAGTGGTCTATATGGAGAACGCACTTAAAGGTATAGACTTTGTAAAGGCGCATCCTGAAAAGCGTGCGGAGGACCTTCTCAATGCCTTTGCCGATAAGAGCATAAAGGGGATATTCTGCGCAATCGGGGGCGATGATACCTTTAGGCTGGCGCCGTATCTTTTTACGGAGGAGGCGCAGCAGACGATCAGGAGCAACCCTAAATTTTTCATGGGGTATTCAGATACGACCGTTGATCATCTGATGCTGTATAAAATGGGTCTGAATACATTTTACGGGCTAAGCGTGCTGACATGCTTTTGCGAGCTTGATGCGGAAATGCTGCCGTATTCAAAGGCATCATTTGAAAATATATTCACATCAGAGCCTTTTGAATATCATCCGAGCAATATCTGGTACGAAGAACGCACGGATTTCTCACCGGCGGCGCTTGGCACACCGAGAAAATCTCATCCGGATACAAAAGGCTACGAGCTTTTACAGGGCAATCCTAAATTCGGCGGACATCTGATGGGCGGCTGCGTCGAGAGCTTGTATGATCTCACAATGGGTGAACGCTATCCGGAAGAAAAAGAAATGAATGAGCGATTCGGCATATTCCCTGATGCGGAAGCGCTGCGAGGTGCGGTCGTATTCCTTGAAACATCTGAGGAACAGCCGGAGCCGCATAAGCTTTATGAGATGATAAAGCAACTTAAGGAGAAAGGATTGTTTACCGGAATAAACGGTATTCTGGTCGGCAAGCCGCAAAATGAAGCGTACTACGAGGAATATAAGGATGTCTACCTTGAACTCATAGATGATTCAGTTCCGGTGCTTTATAATCTGAACTTCGGACACGCCTACCCGAAGATGCTCATGCAGTATGGCGCACATGCGGAAATAGACAGCGAAGAAAATACGATAAGGATAGAGAGAGTTTAGAAATACCTTAGCACAGAAAACGGCTTCGGTTATTATCACCAAAGCCGAATTTCTGCGTTATTGAAATGTCATCAAATTTGATTAGAAATAATACTAATCAAACTGCCACCTTATCGAACTGGCTGTTATACAGCTCCGCATAGAAGCTTTGCTTTGCGAGCAGCTCTTCGTGATTGCCCTGTTCGATTATGTTGCCGTTATTCATTACGAGGATGAGGTCAGCATCGCGTATCGTTGAGAGCCTGTGGGCAATGACGAAACTCGTTCTGTTCTTCATAAGCTCATCCATAGCCTTTTGAATCAGTATCTCCGTTCTCGTATCTACGGAGGATGTCGCCTCGTCGAGGATCATTATCCTGTTATCCGCAAGTATTGCGCGGGCAATCGTGAGAAGCTGCTTTTGGCCTTGTGATATGT
>JAEXBK010000006.1 GCA_023394035.1 Bacillota bacterium | reverse complement strand
GTTGATGACCGATCCATCCATTCCGATTCTTTCGACAAGTCCTTTTGCAAGAAGCGTTTCGTCTGTCATATCAAGAACCTGATACTTAAGAGAAGAGCTTCCGCAGTTGATTACTAATATTTTCATTATTTCCCTCCATTTGTCTCTAATGAATTAATAATTCAAGCAATAAAATAATATACAACAATTGTTCATATAATACAAGCCCGTAGGCATATTTAACCTAAATTGATCGGTTTTTGTACGTATTCGCTCATCTCGTAAAGGTCTGTGCCGGTGATAAGATTATAGATATCATTTGCACGTATATCTGTCGAAAGAGTATCCGCTATTTCCGGAGCTCTCGATATGGAGCGTGCCGCGGAGTCTATAAACGGCAGCCTGCACTTATCGCTTTTTCTTACCCGTCTTATAAGCGATGCTCCCCTTTCGTTAAATGCCAGCACTTTGATGTAGCTTGCCGCATTTGAAATATTTTCTTTTTTTATGTCTAGAACGGTTTGAGTTAGAAGCCTTGATATTCTCGTATATGTATACCTTTTCGATTTAAGGCGGTCTATCAGATCTTCTCTCGATGAAGCATATCTTATCTCGTTTTTGAGTTTATTACCGAGACCCTCTCCCGCTGAGGCTATAGCTTCAAGCTCCGACGAAGTTTTGTTCAAGACACTGAATCTTATCAAGTTAAAGAAGCGTTCTTCCGCTCTTTTGGCAGCCTCTCCGTTTTCAAGATAAATCGCCTGCCTTATCGCTGTTGCAGACTCGTGATGACCTTTTCCTTCACGCTTAACCGTAACCGGCTTAAGCGATTTTAAGGAAAGCAGGTATTCAAGAGCCAATATGTTATTAGGCAGATTGATTAATTCACTGTCGAGATCTCCGTAAAACAGTTCTATTGCGGCTTGCCTTGCAGCAGGATATGAAATTCCTTCAGCAACAAGATTCTTTATTTCTGCCGAGTGTTCTTTCTCAACCTTTCGTATTGCAAAAGCAGCAGCCTTGAGCCTCTCTATATCTCCCGATTCGCTTCCGAATGCCAAATAATCTATCTCTCCGAGTCCTTCGAGTATATCTATGCCGCCCTTTGCAAACGTACCTGCACTTGAGCAAGAAAAGACAGCCGGAAGCTCAATAATGAGATCATATCCGCCTTCTATCGCCGATATAGCCCTTTTTCGCTTATCAAAAACAGCGGGATCGCCCCGCTGTACAAAATTACCGCTCATAACGGCTACAACGGTGTCTGCGCCCGTCATGTTCCTTGCCTCTGCCGCAAGGTATCCGTGACCTCCATGAAATGGATTAAATTCAGCAATAACTCCGACTGTTGACATTCTATTCCTTATTCTTCTGTTTCATCGCCTACAGGTATCTCTATATCATGCTCCGGAATAGCCGTATTCCTTGCTTCCTCCTGCATTCTGTGGAGATCCCTGAGATCGCCTTCTATCTTTGTGGCAATAACCTCAAAATGCTTATTCATATCGTCATACATGGCCTCAAAGTATTTGCTGTTTACTTCGTCCATTTTCTGTCTGAAGCTATAAAGCACCTCATCCATGTAATCATATGTTCTGAGCTTCATGGTCTTTGAGTATTCATCGGATCGTCTGTATATCTCTCCCGCCACATCACGTGCGCGCGACGTGATGATGTCCTGCTTAACCATAGTGTCAGCCTGCTTCTTTGCTTCGAGTATTATACGCTCATATTCCGATCTTGCCTCGGCCAGTATATGTTCTTTTTCGTCTTTTATCCATTTTGCCTGCTGAACATCATCAGGGAGACTTAGTCTTATATCCTGAGCAAGCTCCAAAAGCTCGGTTGAATCTACCATAATTTTGCTTGTTATCGGCAGCTTCGGCGATGTATTAACTATTTCTTCAAGTTCATCAAGCAGTTCAAGTACTGTCATTTCGTCCTCCTATAACATCATTTGACAAAAATTTTGTTGTTAATATTATCCATTATGCAATCAGGCACAAGACCTTCTACGCATCCACCGAGGGATGCAACCTCCTTAATCATGCTTGAGCTTATAAACGAGTATTCCGGTGCGGTCATAAGAAAAACCGATTCTGTTCCCGGATTAAACAGTCTTGCATTCATCTGGGACATCTGTATCTCGTACTCAAAATCCGTAGTGGCGCGAAGACCGCGTATTACGGCATCAAAGGCGTTTTCGTTTACATATGTAGCTATAAGACCGCAAAAGGAATCAACCTCTACATTAGGCATGTCACGCGTTACTTCGCGTATCATTTCCATGCGCTCTTCTATTGTAAAAAGCGGCGTTTTGTTTGGGTTCATAATAACTCCGACCACAAGCTTATCAAACATCTTTGCAGAGCGTTTGATAATATCAAGATGACCGTTGGTAAGAGGATCAAACGATCCCGAATAAAGTGCTTTCGTCATGCATCTTCTCCATCTACACAATACATGGAAACAAGTATTTTGCCGTAGCGTTTTTCTTTGAATTTAACGAGGCTCCCTACCCTGTCAGGCATGATTTCCTGTTTGTCATGTTCTGTTACTATTATACCTTCATCGCTCAATAAATCAAGTGATTGTATAGCGTCAAGCGATTTCACATATAAAGACGAAGCATATGGCGGATCGATAAAGAAAATGTCCGCTTTTTGTGTCAGACTTCTCAGCGCCTTCATATAATCGCCGGCTATTACACGCGATTTTTCGGTTGCCCCGCATGTCATGATATTCTTTTTGATGAACGATATGCTCGTTCTGTCATTGTCGGCAAAGAGACAATGTTTTGCACCTCTTGACAGTGCTTCAAGTCCTAAATTCCCTGTCCCTGCAAAGAGATCTACGCAGTAGGCATCTGCCACATCATACATGAGCATGTTGAATATCGATTCCTTTACCTTATCGCTTGTAGGTCTTACGTCATCTCCAAAAGGAGCTTCTATTTTTCTGCCTCTGTATTCTCCTGTTATTATTCTCATTTTATTCCTTTCTTAAAGGTTAAGGGAAACGGTTTCCCCGAACATGTTTTTTATTTTATTTTTCAGTCCCCTATGCCGCGGAAGTTCGAGTGCCGGGTCTGTATCGAGTATCGACCGCGATGCTTCCTGTGCCTGCTCCAACACGGCTACATTCTTTACGAGATCGCTTATTTCGAGCTCCGGAATACCGTGCTGGCGCGTACCGAGAATTTCTCCGGGACCTCTAAGCTCAAGATTGGCTTCGGCTATTTCAAAACCGTCATTTGTCGAGCACATGATCTCCATGCGTTTTGATGCCGTTTCGGTTTCACTGTCCGAAATAAGAAAGCAGTATGCTTCGCCCGAACCTCGCCCTACTCTTCCTCTGAGCTGGTGTAGCTGGGCAAGACCGAAGCGTTCGGCATTTTCGACTACCATTACGGTTGCATTTTTGATATTGATTCCGACCTCTATTACGACAGTTGAAACAAGAACATCTATGCTGCCTTCGGAAAAGCTTTGCATTATAATATCTTTTTCTTCCTGCTTCATCGCTCCGTGTATCAAAGCTATCCTCAGCGATTTCAGTTTATCCGACAGCTCATCAAAGAGCTCCTCCGCCGACACTGCGTCGATTGCTTCCGATGTATCTATCAGCGGTGCTACAACATACGCCTGTCTGCCTTTGCTTACTTCCTTTTCTACAAAAGAATATACTCTTTTTCGTTCGGTACGCCTTGCCCTGTACGTCTTTACGGGAAGCCTTCCTTCAGGCATAGTACGTATCTGCGAAACCGCAAGATCACCGTAAAGTATAACGGCAAGCGTTCTCGGTATCGGAGTTGCCGTCATTACAAGGACATTTACGCCTTTCCCTTTTCCGGTAAGCGCCTGTCTTTGTCTTACTCCGAATCTATGCTGTTCATCCGTTATTACAAGACCGAGCCTGTTAAATTTGACATTATCTTCTATTACGGCGTGAGTCGCTATCAAAAGCTTCGTCTTTCCGGTCTTAATATCTTCGATTATTCGTTTTTTCTCTGAGCCCTTTACGGAGCTTGTCAGGAGGGAAATTTCTTCGCCATACCTGCCTAAATCCCTTGTAAAGCTCTCAAAATGCTGCTTTGCCAAAAGCTCCGTCGGAACCATTATTACACTTTGAAGCCCTGCTTTTGCCGCAGATATCATAGCCATTTCGGCGAGTACGGTTTTGCCCGATCCAACATCACCCTGAAGCAGCCTGTTCATGGCAGCATCGCCTTCGAGATCTTCTCGTATACTTTTCCAAGAGTTTTTTTGTCCCTCTGTAAGATCAAATGTGAGAGATGATGCAAAATCATCGCCCGTTCTGCATGAAAAGGATATGCCTTTCCTGGCACCGCCTGCATTGCTCATGTACATGAGTCCCGATTCCAGAGTAAGAAGCTCTGAAAATATCATTCTGAATTTGCCTTCAAGCGTTTTTCTGCCATCTTGAGGGAAATGAAGATTTGAAAGCGCATATTGAAGAGTCGATATTCTGTATCGCTTAAGAACTTCATCAGGAATCCACTCATCCAATTCCTCATAAAGACATCTCAGTTCGTATTGAAAACGCCTGATTTCCTTTTGGGATATGCCCTGCATTTGAGGATATACCGGCAAGATTCCCCTTATATCATCAGGAGAGCCCGATAAAGTAAACTCAGGATGAAGCATCTGTCTTCTCCCGAAGTTTTCTGTAAGCCTGCCGTAAAATATGTATTTTTTGCCTTTTTCAAATAAGCCTTTAAGAAATCTGCCGTTAAAGAAAATCACATCGGCAGCATTATCGCCATCCGAAATCAAAATATTAAGAGGTGTATTCTTCTTATACGGATTACCCGATAGTCTGGCAGAAAGTACCTCAGCTTCTATGAGCACCTGCTTTCCGAGAGGCGCATTTTTGATTCTCGACAGTGTTCGTCTGTCCTGATATGATCTCGGGAAAAAATATAGCAGATCCTCAATCGTATTTATCCCGAAGCTCTGAAATATTTTTTCTTTTTTGGGACCTATCCCTTTAAGGGTATTAATAGGATCGTTAAGGTTCATAAATTCTGCTGACCTCGACCTTCCTTCTTGCTATATTTTTTGATTTGATTCCGGCAACTGTAATATTTACTGCCGAAAGAGGCATATCACATCTGTCATCAAATTCTCTCTTAACATAGTCTGCGAATGTGTTTGTAACATATTTGATCGATGCTCCGAATTTGACTACGACATAAAATGTTATTACGGCACTTCCCTTGTCATTAAGCTCGGCTTTGATGTGCGGAGCAATTGCCGATTGCGAAGCTGCTTCGGATGATATGATTTTTCCTCTTTTGGTTGCGAGCCAAATAGTATCGTAAAACCCCGAATTGTAAAGTGCGGTTTTCACGATATCGGCAAATACGCTGTCGGTAACAGTTATATTTCCATATGATGTTTTTTCATTTATAGCCATTTTACGCCTCGCTTATAATTAGCTATATATATTATAAGATAAAAGCATCAATTTGAATACAAGAAAAATCCGCGAAAGCAATGCTCTCGCGGATTAGGTTCCTTATTATCAGATGGCGCGGTCAATTTTGCCTGATCTCATGCATCTTGTGCAAACGTTTGCTTTTCTTACCGTTCCATTCTCGTTAATTCTAACGGTCTGAATGTTTGCATTCCATTTTCTTCTTGTATGTCTCATGGAATGGGAAACGTTGTTTCCGGAAACCTGTCCTTTACCGCAAATTTCACATTTTCTTGACATGTGCCGCACCTCCTTGTTATTTGATGTAATCCTGTATAAACAGGTTGATTTCTCATCTTACGCGGTTAATCTCATGAACCGCAAGCGTTATTATATCATATAAGGATATGATAATACAAGCTTTTTTTATAGGATATTTCGATTTCCGTTAAGAAATTCAGATCGTATCATTGATTTTAGCTGAAAATCAATGTATTTTCCGTTCTTTTTCCCTGCATTTCTTAGGATTCCCTCGTCCTGAAAACCGATTTTGTCGTAAAGGTATGATGCTGCGCGGTTTTTGGTGAAGTGATCTATCGTAACCCGCTCCATATGCATATTGATAAAAACATGCTCAAGAAGCCTTCTGAGTGCTTCCTCTCCGTATCCCTTATTCCTGTTTTCGGGATCTGCTATATATATGCGCGTTATATCAAGAGAATCGTATTTCCTGTCGATCCTCGTGATGATTATCCTTCCTATAGGTACTTCCTCGGGCTTAAGCGTAATGGTAAACTGAAGCTTGGTCGCATCATGACCGCTGTCAATAAAATCTCTTACTACCTGTTCGTAGTCACGCCCTTCATCCATAGTAAAAAATTCCGTAATTTCCGGACTCATTTCCCATTCCGCAAAATATCTGCAGTCATCAAAGGTGCTTTCTCTTATTATCAGATGCTTCGTTTCCATTTGATATGTCTCCTTCGTTATGATATTATTATAAAGTATTTTTGTAACAAAGCAAACACAATTTGTTAATTCATATCAATAAATAAGGAAACATCTATATGAAAAAATCCTCACATAAACACATACTTATTTTGCTTATATTGTCGCTATCTTTGATGCTGTCCTCATGCAGCGAAAAACCGCAGGAAAAAGAATCGCTTGATACCAAGGTTAACAGCAAAATAAGCGCATATACCACAGACCTTCATGACTCTGCGGAAACACTCAGTTCAAATGCAAGCGTCACCGAATATCTGTCTAATTGGGCAAAATCGAAGAACCTGAATTATGACACCGATGCATTAGGAAATGTTATAGTACGCATCCCTGCCTCGGAAAGCAACAAAAATATTGATCCTATTGTACTTATATGCTCGTATGATGCTCAGAAATTCAAGGAATCCGTAAGTTCAATTGCAATGGGACTGTATATTGCAAAAAATATTGAAGGCTCCGGGAATATAAATATAATATTTTCCCCTTCTTCAAGCGGTTCTTTTGATGCAGCAAAAAATATCGCAAGCTATATACCCGAAAAAGCAAAGGTATTTTGTGTCTCAAACGGAAGTAGATCAAGCTTCGGGTTCAACTGCGGATATTCGTCTAAGTTTACATTTTCAAACGAGATCAAGTATAAGGAGCCTCAAGGCAAAACAGCAATCAAGGTTTCCATATCAGGACTTGACGGAGGAACTCCGGATTCCCGCATTTCCTCTTACCCTAACCCGATCAAGGAATTTGCAAACATACTAGGAACCTACAAAGCAAAAGCAAAGATATTCGAGCTCGCCTCCTTTAACGGCGGTTCTAATCCGTATGACTATCCGAAGAATGCCGAGATGGTCATCGTGGTAGGCGCTGATGATGAAAAATATTTTACTGACAGTCTGACATCTTTTGCTGAGAGCTGGTCAAAAAATTATGAAGGCACCTATCCCGAATCAAAATTCGTATTCGAAAAAACGGAGCTTCCTGCAGCTGTCTTTGACGGCGCAAGTCTCGATAATTTTATAAATGCCGCCTACACACTTCTTGACGGTGTATACTACAAGAATGCTGACGACTCCGTTATATCGATAACCAATATCGGTATATTGCAGACCACCGAAACAGCTTATATGATTTCCGCTTCGGCAAGCAGTCTTGATAAAGAAAAAATAGATGACCTGAACAGAGATTATGGTATAATCTCATCCCTTGCATCGATCAAATTTGCCGTTTCAGATGAACGTACAGGCTGGGGTTCTATAGAAAACAGCGAAGCTCTTAAATTGGAATTTGCGGAGAAGCTGAGTGCAGCATACTATGATTATTCCGGGTCAAAGCTCTCCTTCAAAAATTGCATTCAGCCTACGGCAGCCTCCGTACTCTATGAGCTTCTTCCGAATACAGAGATGGTAAACATCGTAGTATCACCTGAACGTACAGCAGAATATACAGGCACAGTCGTAACATATATAATCAATTCGACCGAAAAAAAGGATAGCTGATATATACGAACCGACCCCCTCAAAGTTAGATTATTTGTCTAACCTTCGGGGGTCGGTCTAATTTTGCCTATCTTTTTTCAAAGTATATATCGAGATCGCAAGGAGTTCCCACACCTCCCACGTTACCGGTTGAAGAATATTGCCACATTATATACTCATACGGGAATCCCGTCATATCCGTGTAATGTGCAAGCCAAAGTGAATGCTGAGACAATAGTGATAAATTGTAACTTTCGTATATCCAGCTCGGATTCCCATATATTACGGGATTATACCCGTTATTTTTTATTATCGTGCAGAAGGCATCGGCAATCTCCGTTTTTTGAAGCATTGTCAGATCCTTTATCCTGTCATCCGATTCTGTAACCTCTTCCATATCAAAGGCTACGGGCATGTCTATACCCTTTCCGCTTATGTTTTTCAGCACAAAGCTCGCCTCTTCTATTGCCTCATCCGTATTTATCGCCTGAGAAAAGAAATATACACCTACACGCAGTCCGGCCCGCTTTGCCCCTTGTATATTCTCTTCAAAATACTTATCGAGATGGAGACTGCCGTCATCATAGGAACTGAATCCGAGCCTTATGACGGCAAATTGTACACCCGATTCCTTCGCCGCCTGCCAATCTATCTCCGATTGGTACTCAGAAACATCTATACCTCTCAGGCAATCATAGCGCGGATCGTTATAATTCAAAAAATTATACTCATCGCGATAAAAATCTTCTGCGTTATAATCCGATACCGGATAGCCTCTTTCTTCGCTGAGACCGTTGTAAGAATGTCTTAGCCTGTATGTTGATATCATATTCGAAATAATAACAGTCGTCGCTATCAGCACGACAGCGAAAACTAAAACATAAATATTTTTTATGGCGTTTATAAACGCTGATTTTTGTTTTTTTCTTTTCATGTTTTTATAATATCACCTTTACAAATTACATGCAAAGTGTTAAATTAATAATATGTTTAGCACTCATCGATATAGAGTGCTAATAAAGGGAGGATCAGCTATGGCAAAAAAACAATTTAAAGCAGAATCAAAGAAGCTTCTTGATCTTATGATCAACTCAATCTACACACACAAGGAGATTTTTCTGAGGGAGCTTATCAGCAACTCAAGCGATGCGCTTGATAAATTATACTATAAGGCGCTTACCTCCGGAGATACCGGAGTCAAAAGAAATGATTTCTATATTGAGCTTATACCTGATAAGGAGCTCAGAACACTGACCGTAAGAGACAACGGTATCGGAATGACGCAGGAAGAGCTTGAGCTTAACCTCGGAACTATTGCAAGAAGCGGTTCACAGGAATTCAAAAATGATCGTCTTTCGGAAGAGGACAGCAAGATCTCATCAAAGCTCGATATCATCGGTCAATTCGGCGTAGGCTTCTACTCCGCATTCATGGTTTCAGATCTCGTTACCGTAACATCGAGACCATACGGCTCTGAGGAATCATTCATATGGACGTCTCGTGGTGCTGACGGCTTTACCGTTGAACCTGCATCAAAGGACTCTCACGGCACAGAGATTGTGCTTCACATAAAAGAAGATACCGAGGGTGAAAATTACTCCGAATTTTTGGAGAGATATGTTATAGAAGGGCTCGTCAAAAAGTATTCGGATTATATCAGGTATCCCGTAAAATTAGACGGCGATACCCTGAACTCTATGG
>JAEXBK010000159.1 GCA_023394035.1 Bacillota bacterium | reverse complement strand
GCGTTCCTTCGATGCGGCGAGCAGAAGATCAAAATTCGCTTCTACCGCGAAGTCTTCCCTTCCCTTTGATATGTTCGTGATGTACGGACCAACGGTACATTTGTCTTTCACTTCATCAAAGTGCTCCGCAAACTCGACAGCCGGAATAATATATCTCACGGCTACCCCCTCCGCTTTCGCCTTTTTATCAAAAGCTTCACGCTTCATATATGCGTCAAAATCATCGTATTTGAAGAAATAGAGCTCAAGCTCAGCACCGTTTTCCGGCACAGGTTCAAATCGGAGAGAGTCCGGTATTTTCGCAGCAGCTCTGCCTGAAGCAAGTGCGCGCTCCATATCGGAAAGTGCACTTCGTCTCATCTCATTTATATCCGAAACCCTTGCGTTCAGGCGGAAATCCCCGTGAAGGGATATCGAAGCGATTTCAAATGGCGTGCTTCCCGTTTTTTTGAGTGCCTTTTTGATGCGCTCATCTGCCGCATCTCCGCCCTCTTCAAATGGTCCCGCAAAGGTCTTTACACTTGTTCCCGTAATCGGTTCCCTAAGGCACAGGTTTACCATGCCGCCGCCGGATGAGAGATCGGCTACAAGCTTCGTCCTTCTAGTGAACTTGCCCTCGCTCCATGTTTTCCCCGAATACGACAGCGAAGCAGACTTAAGCTGCGACGCGGATGTTATTCTGTACACCTTGTCACCGGCTTTTACCGCATCCTTTATGTCTCCTATCCGGAGCTTACGTCCGCCGAGTTCCTTATAATAAGTGACTATATTGCCCGCGCGTCTGTCTGCGCCGCGAATTTCCACGCCGTCACCCTGCTCGAGCTTTCCGCTCAAGGATATATCAACGAGATTGCGTCCTGCCGATTCATTTATGACTTCGCCTACCAAAACACCTTTGTTCTTAGGAATCTCGCCTGACATGAAGCTTCGTTTCGAGTAGCCGTCAAAGTAAGCGTCGGTAAACCCTCTGCTGAATATCTGCGCAAGAGCTTCGCGATCATCAGGTGAAACCCTGTAGCTTCCGTTTGTATAGTATTCATCTAAATACTTTCTGTATATGCCGGTTACAACCGAAACATATTCCGGCGACTTCATGCGTCCTTCTATTTTGAGGGAGGCGACGCCTGCGCCCGCAAGCTCACCTATGTGGTCTATAAGCGAAAGGTCTGCAGGGCTCAAAAGATATTTCCCGTCATACATCAGCCTGCACGGCTGAGCACAGGCCCCTCTGTTACCGCTTCTTCCGCCGAGCGCGCGGCTCATCTGACACTGTCCCGAATAACATATGCACTGAGCTCCGTGACAAAACACCTCTATTTCGGTATCGGTAGACGCACATATGTGCTTTATTTCCTCAAAGGAAAGCTCACGAGCTGTCACGACACGCGAATAACCGAGCTTTGCTGCGGTCTCAACGCCTCTCAAGTCATACACAGACCCTTGCGTTGACATATGTATAGGAAGCTCCGGTATATGCTTTCTGACAAGTGAGCCGAATCCGACATCCTGAACGATCAAAGCGTCTGCGCCGTACTCTGCGAGCTTTCCCGCATATCTGAGGGCAGGCAGAAGCTCATCGTCAGCAATCAGGGTATTTACGGTAACATATGTCTTTACGAGACGCTTGTGTGCAAATGCAATTGCAGACTTCAGATCCTCATCGCCAAAGTTCCCGGCACCTATGCGTGCATTAAACACCTTGCCACCGCAGTATACCGCATCAGCCCCGCTTTCGACCGCTGCAATAAAGGCGTTTGCAGTTCCCGCAGGAGCAAGCAGCTCGCAGCGCAGGTTTCCGCTTTTGCTACTTCTCATTCTTTTCACGCTTCTTTCCATGAAATTGATAATAACACGTTTCGAGACGACCGTTATACAGTTTACGCCTCCTGTCCGCAGGTCTTCCGAAAATCCTGTTTTCGAGCGTCTTGTCAGTGCTTATCAAAAACAGCGACCATGTAGGATTTTCCGCAAAGAACTCGCTATATTTCTCGTATATCTTCTCAATCTGCTCTTTTTCGCCTATTCTCTCGCCGTAAGGAGGGTTCGTTATGATTATTCCGCCTTCCTCATGAGCTTCGAGTCTTATCATATTCATCGCCTTTATTACGATATCATCCTCGACACCTGCCTCGGCAGCGTTCTCCCGTGCCGCAGCAACTGCTCTTCCGTCGTTATCAAAGGCATATATCTTGAGTTCTCTGTCGTGATCTATCGCATCAAAAGCAGCCTTGCGTTCAGACTTCCATATATTATCCGAAATCAGATCCCAGCCCTCCGCCGCAAAGCTTCTTGAGAGTCCCGGCGCTATATTCCGGCCTATGAGTGCAGCTTCTATCGGAATGGTTCCCGACCCGCAGCACGGATCCACGAGCAGTCTGTCATGCTTCCAAAATGACAGCTGAATCATAGCCGCTGCAAGGGTTTCCTTTATTGGAGCAGAAACATTAGCTACCCTGTATCCTCGCTTATGAAGGCCGGTGCCGCTCGTATCCACGGTAAGCGTAACCACATCCTTAAGTATTGTTACCTTAACCGTATATTCGGCACCCGTTTCCGGCAGTTCTTCCATTACATACGCTTCCCCGAGCCTTGCAGCTATGGCCTTTTTGCATATACTCTGGCATGCCGGGACCGAGTGAAGCTTTGATTTTACCGAAGTTCCGGTTACGGTAAATTTACCGTCCGGAGGGATTAAGGCTTCCCATTCTATCGCCTTTGTCTGTTGAAAAAGCTCCTCAAACGTGTACGCCTTGAACTCTGCCATTTTGAGCAGCACGCGGTCTGCCGTTCTGAGCCAAAGATTACACCTTGCAATCGCCTTTTCGTCGCCCTCAAATGTGACCTTGCCGTCCTCCGTCTTGATTATACGGTAGCCGAGATTCATAACTTCTCTTTTTACTACCGCCTCAAGCCCGAAGGTCGCGGTAGCTATCAATTCCATTTTCATATTATCTTTGTCTTCCCTATTTTGCAAAAAACAGCTCTATGGCGGGAAACACCCGCAACAGAGCTGTATGCTTCTTAATATTTCCGCGATTACAGATAAGGCTCGCGGCTGTTAAGTTTATTGCTTTCTATCGTTTCGATGACGTTGAGAGCCTTGCCTGTTCCTATAGCGACGCACTGCTCAGGATTTTCGGCAACATGAACATCCATTCCCGTTCTCTTCGCAATTCTCTTGTCAAGACCGTACAGATAAGCTCCGCCGCCCGTCAAAGTGATTCCGGAATTCGTTATATCCGCTGCAAGCTCAGGAGGTGTCTGTTCGAGCACCGAATGTATAGCCTCACAAATAGTGTAGAGAGGTTCCTCAAGGGCTTCCATGATTTCCTCGGAAGTGACTTCTACAACCTTAGGAAGACCGCTTACGAGGTCTCTTCCTCTGCAATCAGCCGACACCGATTCTTCGCGAGGGAATGCCGTTCCGAGCTTTTTCTTAAGGTCTTCACTCGTTCTCTCACCTATGTACAGCTTATGGTTGCGTCTCATGTATCTTACGATAGCCTCGTCGAATTTGTCGCCTGCCACCTTGATTGACTGGCTTGCAACTATACCGCCGAGAGCAATTACAGCTATGTCAGTTGTGCCGCCGCCGACATCTATGACCATGACTCCGTCAGGCTTTGCGATGTCAAGACCTGCGCCTATAGCCGCAGCAACAGGTTCCTCTATCAGGTAAACGTCCTTACCTCCTGCCTGTGTTGCAGCTTCGCGGACAGCCCTCTTCTCTACCTCAGTAACTCCGCTCGGTACGCATACCATTATGCGCGGACGGAAGAAACGGCTCGAACCGCATGTTTTTCTTATGAAGTACTTGAGCATTTTTTCGGTTATGTCGTAGTCCGAAATAACACCGTCTCTGAGCGGTTTAACCGCAACGATGTTTGCAGGTGTACGACCGAGCATCTGCCTCGCCTCTTCACCTACCGCAAGTATCTCGTCGGTATCATTG